>NZ_JBFUKT010000084.1:0-13242 GCF_056400705.1 Paenisporosarcina sp. P5_A11 | reverse complement strand
GCGTGAAGGTGAAGATCTTACTGTCATCACTTATGGTCTTGCGGTTCACTTTGCACTTCAAGCTGCTGAACGATTAGAGCAAGATGGAATTTCTTCTCACATCTTAGATTTGCGTACAATTTATCCGTTAGATAAAGAAGCAATTATAGAAGCAGCTTCAAAAACAGGTAAAGTTCTTCTGGTTACTGAAGATAATATGGAAGGTAGCATCATGGGTGAAGTTGCAGCGATTATTGCTGAAAACTGCTTGTTTGATTTAGATGCGCCAATTAAGCGCTTAGCAGGACCAGATATTCCAGCAATGCCTTATGCACCGACAATGGAAAAATTCTTTATGATTAACCCAGATAAAGTCGAAAAAGCTATGCGAGAATTAGCTGAATTTTAACCTGAAAGGAGGAGTTACACTTGGCAATCAAAGAAATTACAATGCCTCAACTCGGTGAATCGGTAACAGAAGGAACAATCGAAAAATGGTTAGTTCAACCGGGTGATAAAGTTAACAAATACGATTCGCTTGCGGAAGTAAATACAGATAAAGTGACGGCTGAAGTCCCTTCATCATTTACTGGTGTTATTAAAGAACTTATAGCTAAAGAAGGCGAAACTTTAGCAGTTGGTGAGGTTGTATGTACCATCGAAACTGATGGCGACGCTTCTTCTGAAAAATCGACATCTCAAGATACTCCTGTCGAAAAAGTAACAGCGACAGAAATGCCTACTGCTGAATCGAAAAAGGCTGCAGCTCCTGCTCCAATTGAACGTGAAAAAGGATCAAAAGCTCGATATTCACCTTCAGTGCTGAAAATAGCACAAGAAAACGATATTGATTTAACACTTGTCGAAGGTTCTGGGAATGAAGGACGTATTACTCGTAAGGATTTACTTGCCCTTATCGAAAGTGGTAATATCCCAACTGCTAAAGCTGAACAAGTGGCTCCTAAAGCGGAAGCTGCACCAGCTCAAACAATGGCTTCAGCTAAACCAGCTGCTGCTCCTGTAAATGTACCAGTAGCTGTTGGAGATACTGAAATTCCAGTTACAGGAATTCGTAAAGCTATTGCGGCTAACATGTTACGTAGTAAACATGAAGCACCACATGCATGGACGATGATTGAAGTAGATGTAACAAATCTTGTTCAATATCGTGATAGCATCAAAAATGAATTCAAGAAAAAAGAAGGCTTCAATGTGACTTATTTCGCATTCTTCGTTAAAGCTGTCTCTCAAGCTTTAAAAGAATTCCCAATGATGAACTCAATGTGGGCTGGCGATAAAATCGTGATGAAAAAAGACATTAATATTTCAATCGCTGTTGCGACTGAAGATGCATTATATGTTCCAGTTATTAAAAGTGCTGATGAGAAAACGATCAAAGGCATCGGTCGTGAAATAAATGAGCTTGCAGGCAAAGTACGTGCAGGTAAATTGAAATCTGACGAAATGCAAGGTGGTACTTTCACAGTTAATAACACTGGATCATTTGGTTCAATTCAATCAATGGGTATCATCAATTATCCACAAGCGGCGATTTTACAAGTTGAATCGATCGTTAAACGTCCAGTTATTATGGATGGTGGCATGATTGCTGCTCGCAGTATGGTTAATTTATGTTTATCACTAGATCACCGCGTATTAGACGGTCTTGTATGTGGACGCTTCTTAGCACGTGTGAAAGAAATCTTAGAAAACATGACAAAAGAAAATACTTCAGTGTATTAAGAAAGTACAAGTGTCATTCTAGCTGGACTCCGGTGCTGGATGGATGAAACGTAAAGTTTTTGCCTAACTGCCCCCGTGTTCCACTAACTGAACTTGAAACTAGACATTATTCAAAAAGTCCGATGCCGAAACTCTCGGTCATCGGGCTTTTTGTACTTTTAACAAAGCCATTTCTCAGTTAGACTAGAAGTATGCAACAGATTCGAAGGAGGGAAGCGCAAGCGACCACATGACAATCGATCAAATGAAGAATACGACATTCCCGAAAGCAAGTTTTGATGAGTGGAAAGATGTAGCAGTTAGAACGTTAAAAGACAAACCGTTTGAGCAACTGATTACACCTACTTTTGAAGGAATCGACCTTCAACCTTTATATACGTCTGAACATTTACATAACACCTTGAACTATTCTGAAATAGTAGCAAATGCTAAACAAGATGCTAACTGGCAAATCGCACAAGCGACGATTAGTACTTCAGCTACAGAATTTTTACATAAATCGAAAGCTCAGTTGGAACGTGGCAATGAAATGATTGTTTACGTTGGAACACCTTCTTCATGGACATGGTCACCAGAAGAGCTTACAGAATTAGCAAGCCTATTAAAAACAAATCTGTTTTATTTATCGGTATCTACAACGGACGATGAAATAATTGGTGTTTTTGAGCTTTTTTCTAAGCAAGAATTAATAGAGTTAAAAGGGTATGTTGCTGGAGTACCTTCTTCATCTTTAACAACAATGATTACAACTAATGAAATTCACCATGCAGGTGGTACAGCAGTACATGAATTAACGCATGCTTTAGTAAAATTATCAAAACTTGCTGATAAGCAAAGTGATTTTGCGAGCAAGGTTGCTGTTCAATTTGCAGTTGACACGAACTTCTTTATGGAAATCGGAAAATTACGTGCTTTTCGGGTATTGTGGAAAGCGTTTTCAACGGCATATAACGTGGAGACAATTGCTATTCCAGTGTTAGCTGAAACTTCACTACGCTCTTATTCAAAATTAGATCCAACTGTTAATTTATTGCGCGCAGGTAACGCGACATTTTCTGCAGTTTTAGGCGGAGCAGATATGATCACGGTTCACCCTCATGATGTATTAACTGGTAGCTCACCGTCGTCTGAACGGATTGCACGTAATGTACAATTAGTCATTCGAGAAGAAACAATGGTTAATAAAATGATAGATGTTGCTGCGGGGTCATATTATGTCGAATCCTTAACGACAGACCTTGTTCGTCAATCGTGGGCTTTATTTTTACAAGTTGTAGAAATGAGTCCTGAACTACAAGAAAGCTATCTAATGGGACTAGCAAATGATATACAGTCTTCTCGTATAGAAGTTCTTGCTAAGCGCAAAACATCTTTAATTGGAACAAATATGTATGCCAATCCGGCTGATACAGTATCAACTTCCGTTTCAAATGAAAGTACAGAAAGACTAGCAATTCCTTTTGAACAACTACGCAAGCATTTTGAAGACAATCAACTTAAGGCGGCAGTAGTTTCATTTGGTGTTTTGAAAGAAGTTAAACCAAGAGCCGACTTTGTTCAAGGATTTTTGCAAGCAGGTGGGTTAAATCCCATAATGAGTCCTGTCTTTACTGAGGCTAATGATGCTTGGCACTGGGTAAAATCAAACCAAATCGACTATGCAGTAGTAGCTGCAAAAGATGAAGTGACGAAGGAAATTTTGCCACTCTTCCTAAAACAAACTCATAACCAAATCATTATTGATGTTGCTGGTAAGTTTGCTGAAGAAAAGCAATGGCAAGAATTAGGACTGCACGGTGCGATTTTTGCAGGACAAGACTTAATTAAAAAAATGCATCAGCTTATAGTCGAAAAGGAAGGGGTGCAGGGGATATGAAGCCCAATTTTAAAGCGGTTCAATTAGAAAAAATAGTTACTCAAGAAAAGAATTCGTCAGTTGCTGAAAATACTTTTTTAACTAATGAAGGCATACGTCTAAATTCTAGATATGCAAAAGAAGATCTTGAATCACTTGAGCATTTGTCAGATTTCCCAGGTATTGCGCCTCATACGCGTGGACCGTATCCGACGATGTATGTTTCACGTCCTTGGACAGTTCGTCAATATGCTGGATTTTCAACCGCAGAAGAAAGCAATGCGTTTTATCGTCGAAACTTAGCGATGGGTCAAAAAGGATTGTCTGTTGCATTTGATTTAGCCACACATCGAGGATACGATTCTGATCACCCTCGAGTAACTGGTGACGTTGGGAAAGCTGGAGTCGCGATCGATTCAGTCGAAGATATGAAAATCCTGTTTAACGGTATACCTCTTGATCAAATGTCAGTGTCGATGACCATGAATGGTGCTGTATTGCCCATCTTAGCGTTTTATATTGTAACAGCTGAAGAACAAGGCGTTTCACCAGAACAACTGGCAGGAACGATTCAAAATGACATTTTAAAAGAGTATATGGTCCGTAACACATATATTTATCCACCTAAAATGTCGATGAAAATCATTGCTGATATTTTTGAATACACATCGAAGTTTATGCCGAAATTTAATTCAATCTCGATTTCTGGCTACCACATGCAAGAAGCGGGTGCCACTGCTGATATTGAGTTAGCTTACACACTGGCTGATGGTCTTGAATACGTCCGAACGGGATTACAAGCTGGTATTGACATCGATTCATTTGCTCCACGTTTGTCATTCTTCTGGGCGATTGGCATGAACTACTTTATGGAAGTAGCGAAAATGCGAGCTGCTCGTCGAATCTGGGCGCAAATGATGCAAACGTTTGATCCAAAGAACCCAAAATCATTGGCACTTCGAACGCATTCTCAAACATCAGGATGGAGTTTAACTGAACAAGATCCTTTTAATAATGTAACCAGAACGTTAATAGAAGCAAATGCATCAGCAATGGGACATACACAATCGCTTCACACAAATGCATTAGATGAAGCGATTGCTTTACCAACGGATTTCTCTGCCCGAATCGCTCGAAATACGCAGCTTTTCTTACAAGAAGAAACGATGATGACAAAAGTTATTGATCCATGGGGCGGTTCGTATGCTGTTGAAAAATTAACGGATGAATTAATGCAGAAAGCATGGTCATTGATTGAAGAAATCGAAGAACTTGGTGGAATGGCAAAAGCGATTGAGACAGGCTTACCGAAAATGAAAATTGAAGAAGCAGCTGCTAAAAAACAAGCGCAAATAGATTCTGGTAAAGAAATCATCATCGGTGTAAATAAATTCAGATTATCAGAAGAAGATCCAATTGATATCTTAAATATTGATAATACGGTTGTGCGACAAACACAAATTGATCGAATCGAAAAAATGAAACAAACGCGTAATGCAGATGATGTCAAACTTGCACTAACGGCCCTTACAAAGGCGGCAGAATCTGGCGAAGAAAACTTGCTTGCATGTGCTGTTCAAGCTGCGAGAGTTCGTGCTACACTTGGTGAAATTTCAGATGCCATTGAAAGCGTATCTGGTCGACATAAGGCGGTGATTCGTTCCGTGAGTGGCGTTTATAGTTCGAATTTCTCGAATGATGAAGAAATAAAAGTGGTCAAAGACATGACCGAAGACTTTAAGGAAAACGAAGGGCGACGTCCACGAATTTTGATTGCCAAAATGGGACAAGATGGACACGATCGCGGAGCTAAAGTCATTGCGACTGCTTTCGCAGATTTAGGTTTTGATGTCGATATTGGCCCATTGTTCCAAACGCCCGAAGAAACATCTAGACAGGCAGCTGAAAACGATGTTCATGTGATAGGCGTAAGTTCTCTTGCTGCAGGTCACATGACATTAGTACCCGCACTTCAAAGTGAACTAAAAAAAATAGGTCGTGAAGATATCCTTATCGTAGTAGGTGGCGTAATTCCTGCTCAAGATTATGCGTTTTTACGTGAAAATGGGGCTTCCGCGATTTTTGGACCAGGAACTGTCATTCCGGTGGCTGCTGCGAAAGTAATAGAAGAAATTTACCGACGTCTTGGGTACGAGGAAGTGAAGGAATAATGGAAGGTCAGGAGAACCAGCAGAAAAGCGCTATGAATGTGATGGGTGGACTTAAGTCTACTCATGACGGTATGGGGCAAACGACTCGAAAGCAATTTCGAAGGTCTCACCAAAAAGAGATTTCTGTCGATGATTTTTCTCGTGAAATTCGTCATGGTTCTAGGCTCCATTTGGCTAAAGCCATCACGTTGCTTGAAAGTACAGTAGCTGAAGATAAACGAACAGGTCAACGGTTACTGCAAGAACTTCTCCCACATACGGGAAATAGTATTCGAATCGGCATCACTGGAGTTCCAGGTGCAGGGAAAAGTACATTTATCGAGGCATTTGGGAAACATTTATGCGAAATGGGATATAAAGTGGCCGTTCTTGCTATAGATCCTAGCTCAAGCCTATCCGGAGGAAGTATTTTAGGCGATAAAACGAGAATGGAAGACCTCGTTAGACACGAAAACGCTTTTATTCGACCATCCCCATCTGCAGGAACATTAGGTGGCGTTCATAAAAAAACGCGAGAAACCATGTTACTGTGTGAAGCTGCAGGATATGATGTTATCTTAATTGAAACAGTAGGTGTTGGTCAGAGCGAAACAATTGTCCGAGGCATGGTAGACTTCTTTATGTTGCTAGTTTTGACGGGTGCTGGTGACGAACTTCAAGGGATGAAAAAAGGCATTATGGAGTTGGCTGATTTGCTAGTTGTGCACAAAGCAGATGGTGATAACGCGAAAATGTCAAAAAAAACCGCAGCTGAATATGAACAAATTCTACATTTTCTGCAACCAGCAACGCCAGGATGGACCACAAAAGCAATGCATGTTTCTTCTATTGAATACATCGGAATACATGAAGTTTGGCAAATCATTAGTAAGTTCAAAGAGACGCTCGTGACTTCTGGTGTTTTCGAAGATCGACGACAGTCCCAAACGAAAGATTGGTTCCATACCATGATTACAGACCGATTAATGGACAATTTTTATGAATTACCTGATACAAAGTCACAAGTCAAATTGCTAGAGCATGAAATTTTGCGAGGCGACATGACGGTTTCTCAAGCCGTCGAAAATTTATTTCCAACCACGCCTAAAACATAGTTTTTGCGTGTCAATAAACGAACTGCTATTATTAGAATTGAAGTTCGAAGGGAGATTTACAAATGAATATGGATTTTAACTTATTAATGAATGATATAGTACGACAAGCTCGCGGTGAAATGGAAGCAAGCGGGTATGAGCAATTAACTTCAGCAGAAGACGTTGAACAAGCATTCGCTCGTCAAGGTACTTCACTAGTTATGATTAACTCAGTATGTGGTTGTGCAGGCGGGATTGCTCGTCCAGCAGCTGCCAATGCAGTACATTATGATAAACGTCCAAATCACTTAGTTACGGTATTTGCAGGACAAGATAAGGAAGCAACTGCTCAAGCACGTATGCTTTTTGGTGAAGAGCATTTACCTTCATCACCTTCATTTGTTCTATTAAAAGATGGACAAGCTGTTGCTGAAATTGGCCGTCACGAGATAGAAGGTCATGATCCAATGTCAGTTATTACTCACATTCAAGCCCTTTTTGAAGAACATTGTGACGAGCTATAAAAATGAGAAGGGCACTATTCAGTGCTCTTTTTCTTCTTTATTTCTATAAGATTGCCCTTGTTAAACTTTACTATTGTTGTCGTACATATGCGCTAGCGCACGGTTTGCATGAACCAACAAGTATGAAAACGTGGGTCTCAAGCTTCACGCTCATGCGGCATGCTAGACACAAATGAACTCTTTCGTTTTTTATTTAATATCAACAGTATTAATATAGCTAAAAGAATAAATAATAGGTTAATCTTGATACATGTTAAGAAAAGGTTGATTTACACTTTTCTTACGAAAGTTGGTGAACACATGGATTTCCGACGATTTCGTATCGGTTATCGAACGTTAAAAACAGCTGTTGGTGCTAGTATTGCCATGCTCATCGCCATGTTTTTAAATTTGGATTATTATAGTTCTGCATTTATATTAACGGTATTATGTATTCAACCAACGAAAAGAAAATCGGTTCGTGCCGTCTATGCGCGCATAATTTCAAGCATAATTGGTATCGGATTTGCATTTATCTTTTTTGAAGGAATTGCTTATAATCCAATCGTTTTTGGTATTATTTTACTACTTTTCATTCCAACTCTTGTTTCTTTAAAATTTCAAGATGGCTTTGTTTCAAGTGTTGTCATCTTACTCCATTTATTTGATGCAAAAGAATTATCATGGGCACTTTTGTGGAATGAAGCTCAATTGATGGCTGTAGGCTTCGGTGTAGCACTGCTCGTCAATATGTATATGCCAGACATAGAAAATGATTTAAAGAAATATCGATTAACTCTCGAATCACTGTATTCAACAATCTTTCATGAAATTGCTTTGTACTTACGCAACAAGGATTCGGACTGGGACGGAAAAGAGCTCGTTCAAGCAGCTGAAGTCATTGAAAAAGGAAAAGCCCTTGCATACAAAGATGTTGAAAACCATCTAAATCGAAGACAAAATCTTTATTATCTTTATTTTGACATGCGCGAACAACAGTTCGAAATTATTGAGCGAGTCTTACCGAAAATCACTGCGTTGCCAGTCACTATTTCTCACTCTTATCACGTCGGGGAATTTATTGAGGATTTAGCCAACCATGTGCATTCTGGAAATACTGCGAATACCTTTATCTCAAAATTAGATGATGTAAAAGAAGAATTCTCGAAGATGCCACTTCCAAAAGATCATGAAAACTTTTTGGCAATGGCTGCTCTCTATCAGTTTATTGAAGAAATGGAGCAATATTTACAAATTAAACGAAACTTTGTCGGATTCAAAATGAAAAAAAAGACAGCTGCGAAGGATTAAACATTCCTTCAAAGCTGTTTTTTTAGAAGAATAAACTTAATCCAAACAAGGCACTTGATAAAACCATCATGATAATCATTAAATAGACGATGAACTTACGAAAATTAGCATTACGCATATGATACAACTCCTTTAACAATCTAGTCCTAAGTGTAGTAGAAATCGAAAAAATTCTCAAGAGGTAKAGTTTTCAAAAAGAAATCGGTACAATAGAGGATGGACATTATAGAAGGGTGTGGCTATTTTGAAAAAGGTTGATCATATCGGCATCGCCGTTAAAAATCTAGACGAAACAATCCCTTATTATACAGAAACACTTGGACTAAAAGTTTTGAAAATTGAAGAAGTGGCTTCCGAATCAGTTCGTGTGGCATTCATTGATGCAGGTAATGTTAAACTGGAGTTACTAGAGCCAATGTCAGAACAAAGTGCCATTCATTCGTTTATTGAAAAAAAAGGGGAAGGCATTCATCATATCGCTTTCGGTGTTGAAGGAATTGAAGAACGCATGAATGAACTTCGAGAAAAAGGAATTCGAATATTAAATGAACAACCGAAGATAGGAGCGGGTGGTGCACAAGTGGCGTTTTTACATCCGAAATCTTCCTTCGGCGTGTTATATGAATTATGTGATAAAAGCAGTATAAAGGGGTAATACTAAATGGATATTTATGAGAAAATTAGTGATTTATATGATCGCAAGCGTGAGATTGAACTTGGTGGCGGAGACGAACGGATAGAAAAACAACATGCTAAAGGTAAATTGACAGCGCGTGAACGTATTGACTTATTGGTCGATCGAGGGACGTTTGTTGAATTGAATCCATTTGTAGAACACCGAACAGTTGACTTTGGGATGGATACTCAAAAGGGTCCAGGAGATGGAGTCGTAACAGGTTACGGAAAAGTAAATGGACGTGCAATATACTTATTCTCACAAGACTTTACAGTCTTTGGTGGCGCGCTTGGGGAAATGCATGCCATGAAAATTGCCAATGTGATGGATTTAGCTGCTAAAAATGGTGCTCCATTTATTGGATTAAATGATTCTGGTGGTGCACGTATTCAAGAAGGTGTTGTATCACTCGATGGATACGGACATATTTTCTATCGAAATGCTATTTATTCTGGTGTGATTCCACAAATTTCTGTCATTTTGGGACCATGTGCTGGTGGTGCTGTTTACTCTCCAGCCATTACTGATTTTGTATTCATGGTTGATAAAACGAGTCAAATGTTTATTACAGGACCAAAAGTAATTGAAACGGTTACTGGAGAAAAAATTTCTTCTGAAGACTTGGGTGGTTCAAAAGTACATAATGCCATTAGTGGAAATGCTCACTTCCGTGCGGAAACCGAACAAGAAATCTTACAACAAGTAAGAGATTTATTAAGTTACTTGCCACAAAATAACGACGAAAAGCCACCTCGTTTAGAAGTGGATCATCTAGACGACTATCGTCCAGAATTAACTGAAGTCGTTCCGTTTGAAGCAATAAGACCCTATGATATTCGAAGAGTGATTGAACAAGTTGTGGATCAAGATTCGTTCATGGAAGTACAAAAAGAATTCGCTCGTAATGTTGTCGTTGGACTTGCTCGAATCAAAGGCGAGGTTGTTGGATTAGTTTGTAACCAACCTAAAGTGATGGCGGGTGGTCTTGATATCGATTCTTCGGATAAAGCAGCTCGTTTTATTCGATTCTGTGACTCATTTAATATTCCAATTATCACATTTGAAGATGTTACTGGATTCTTCCCAGGGATAAAACAAGAACATGGTGGAATTATTCGTCATGGGGCTAAAATTTTATATGCATATTCAGAAGCAACGGTTCCGAAAATGACCGTTATCTTACGTAAAGCATATGGTGGTGCGTATGTAGCTCTTAACTCGAAATCAATTGGAGCGGATTTGGTGTTTTCTTGGCCAAATGCAGAGATTGCAGTGATGGGTCCACAAGGGGCAGCGAACGTAATCTTTTCCCGGGAAATCGCGCAAAGTGACAATCCTGAACAAACGCGTGCGACAAAAATCGAGGAATATCGCGAAAAATTTGCAAACCCATATGTTGCCGCAGCGCGTGGTATGGTCGACGATGTAATTGACCCTCGAGAAACACGTATTAAACTCATTCAAGCATTAGATATGATGCGCAATAAGAAAGAAACGAGACCAGCCAAAAAGCATGGGAATATCCCATTATAAAGGAGTTTTTCACTTGACCAATCAACGATTAGTTGATGAATTTTTAGAACTTATTCAAATAGATTCTGAAACTAAACATGAGCAACTTATTGCACCTATTCTAATTGGGAAATTAGAAGCTTTAGGTTTTGATGTATTCGAAGATGATTCGGCTACTAAAAGTGGACATGGAGCAGGTAACTTAATTGCCACTTTAAAGGGTAGTAAGCCTGATGTAACCACCATTTATTTCACTACGCATATGGACACTGTTGTACCTGGTAAAGGAATCAAACCTGAACTACGTGAAGATGGCTATATATACTCAGACGGCACCACTATTTTAGGTGCTGATGATAAAGCAGGAATTGCTGCTCTTTTCGACATGGTGAAGCGATTGAAAGAAGAGTCAATTGAGCACGGAGATATTCAATTTATTATTACAGCAGGGGAGGAAAGTGGCTTAGCAGGAGCTAAACACTTGGATCCTACTCGTATTACAGCGAAATATGGCTTTGCAGTCGATTCTGACGGAAAAGTCGGCGGTATTGTAACTGCAGCGCCATATCAAGCTAAAATTTGGGCAACGATTCGTGGTAAAACAGCTCATGCAGGTGTAGCACCTGAAAAAGGTATTTCTGCTATTAACATCGCTTCAAAATCAATTGCAAAAATGACTTTGGGACGGATTGATGAAGAAACAACTGCTAATATCGGTAGCTTTGAAGGCGGTGGTGCAACAAATATTGTCTGCGATGAAGTGAAAATATTAGCTGAAGCACGTTCAATTGTTCCTGAAAAACTGGATAAACAAACTGCACACATGAAATCTGTTTTTGAAGAAACTGCAGCTGCCATGGGTGGACAAGCAGAAATCGAAATACAACTAATGTACCCTGGTTTCCGTTTTGGGGAAGAAGAACATGTGACACAAGTAGCTGTAAAAGCAGTTGAAAACCTTGGTCTCACTCCAAATCTAGGTACTAGTGGTGGTGGTAGTGATGCAAATATTATCGCTGGTTTCGGCATTCCTACGGTTAACTTATCTGTGGGTTATGAAGAAATTCATACGAAAAATGAACGGATGCCTGTTGCAGAACTTGAGAAATTATCAGATCTACTTGTAGAGATTGTAAAAGAGTCTTCTAAACAAGTTTAAATAACTTGATGGAAAAGAGAAGTCAGGATGCCCTGACTTCTCTTTTTTTGTTATGATTAAACTAAGTACAAGTAGAGGCGATGAGGACATGACAAGCATAAAACGAGGGAATTCTCGGATTATTTTTCATATCGATATGAATAGTTTTTATGCATCTGTTGAGCAATCATACGATCCAAGCTTAAAAGGCAAAGCAATTGCAATTGCGGGTAATCCAAAAGAACGGCGTGGAATATTAGTGACCTGTTCTTACGAAGCACGTGCAAAAGGTGTTTACACAACGATGAGCGTCTGGGAAGCTAAACGAAAATGTCCTGAGCTTATATTATTGCCACCTAATTTTGAGCGATACCGAATTGCATCACGAGCGATGTTTGAAGTTTTAAAATCATATACAAAACAAGTAGAACCAGTATCCATTGATGAAGGCTATATGGACGTTACCGATATTGATGGACCAATGACCGCTCTTCAAATTGCTGACGATATTCAGACGAGGTTGTTAACGGAACTTGATTTGCCTTGTTCGATTGGCATTGCTCCGAATAAGTTCTTAGCAAAAACGGCGTCAAATCTAAAGAAACCAATGGGCATTACAGTATTACGTAAACGTGATATTGATAAAATACTTTGGCCACTGCCAGTTCTAGACATGCATGGTGTGGGGGAAAGTACGGCCAAAAAATTGTACAGTATAGGATTACAAACGATTGGCGATATTGCAAAAGCAGAAGAAGGTTTATTAAAAGAAACTCTTGGAAAGAATGGCAGTCGATTAAAAAAACGTGCAAATGGATTTGATGATCGTGCTGTCGATCCAGATTCTGTCTATGATACGAAGAGTGTTGGAAGTTCAACAACTTTACCTACTGATGAAAGTGATCTTCATGAATTGAAAAAAGTGTTCAAAAGCTTAACTTCAAAAGTCGCAAATCGTTTGGAATCGAAGCGCTTAGCAGGTCCAACAGTATCCATACAAATACGGGATTCAGATTGGAATAATTCTTCACGTAGTCAATCGACTCGTAACTTGATTTATGAAAAGGAAAAAATATTTGAAGTTGCGTGGACCTTATTTACGAAAAATTGGGATGGTCGGCCGATACGGCTATTAGGTGTAACGGTTAGTAATGTGGTAGATCGCGTAGACTTTACTGAACAATTATCTATTTACAATTTTGAAGAACACGCGAAAGAAGAGCCGATATTAAATTTAGTCGAATCACTTCAAAAAAGATTCGGCAAAGAAATGGTTACTAG
>NZ_JBFUKT010000083.1:0-13536 GCF_056400705.1 Paenisporosarcina sp. P5_A11 | reverse complement strand
CTTCATCATTCCGCTCGACTTGCATGTATTAGGCACGCCGCCAGCGTTCGTCCTGAGCCAGGATCAAACTCTCCATAATGGTGAGTCGATTAGCTCGACTTTGTTGCTGGCGTCAAAATTTGACGTTTATAATGAACGGTTAAGTTCAAGTTTGTTTTCGATACCGACAGGTGTCGGCGGAAGAAAACGTTTTAGCTTCCAGCACCGAAGTGCGTTCCGCTTTATTAGTTGACGTTTTGCTGTTCAGTTTTCAAGGTTCATTTCGTGTCGCGTGTTTTGGCGACTTATCTAATTTAGCATCGTGAAGTGTGAGAGTCAAGCACTTTTTTAATCTATTTTTAAATTTTTTTTTCAAACTCACTTGCTTAGCGACGTTTACTATTATAAACAGCATATCATCTTTTAGTCAAGAAAAAAATAAGACACTTTGTAAAGTGTCTTATTCACTGTGTTCCTCTTGATCCATTGGTTCAACTTTATAATATCGATGAAAGATATTATTACTCTTTGTTTGCACTCGCTCAATATGAATATATCCTTTTTCAACAAGGAATTCGATAAATACTTCTAAATCAACGGAATAGTTACGAAGCTCTTCTTGTTCATGTAATTCTTGTATCGTCCAATGCTCTTTTTTGCTCATGACTTCTAAAATATGACGAGAACCATCCTTCGTTCTTGAATGAATCATGAATTCACTCGCTAAAAACAATAGTTCCAATCTTTTATCAATGGCTTCATCACTCGAAAGAAGTTCTTCGTAGAGTTTATAAATCGCAGGTTCCATAACTTTGACTTGCGACCAGACGGTTACTTCTGGATGTAATCCATTTTCAAAGACCGCTAAGCGCGCAAGGTGATGTAATGAATCAACTATGTGATTGTAAGCATCCATATAGTTTTTTTGTTCAAAAAACACTTTTCCTTCTAAATAACGACGAATAAGTTTTGCGAACTCAATTCCCATTTTTATTTTACGACCGTAAAATGGAAAATCTTTTAGTTCTGTTTTTAATTCATGAACAAACTCGTTTCGATCAAACATGACACGTCCATAAAAGATCCAGTCTACGATTTTCCGATTTGTCCCGAGAAGTAACCATTTTCGTAATTGTTTCTCTGTGACAATGTGCATCGCTGCTTTTTTATCGTTAAACGTATAATGTTTTGTGAAAACAGGTTGATCCGCATCCTTAGCTAATATTAATAATATGGTATCGAATGTATCGGTTACTTGGCTAACTTTTTCTCTCTTCTCGATTAATATTACACCGAGTGTATTTGGTTGGCTCGCTCTCTCCTGATAAATAGGACGTAGAATTTGTTCCAACGATAGTTCCCCCTCACAAATAATCAAAATGGTATATGTACTTTTTTCGACAAAGATTGTTAGATTCCTTCAAACGATTTACACTACCAATTATGGTATAGTAAACATGATTAAGGAGGAATACAATATGAAACCTTATAAAAATAAAATAAATCGAATTCGTTCGTTTGCTTTATCATTGATTTTCATCGGTTTTGTCATTATGTATATCGGAATTTTCTTCCGAGAGCATGAAATCATTATGACATTGTTTATGTTCTTAGGGCTACTTGCAATTCTAGGAAGCACAGGTGTCTATGCATGGATTGGTATGTTATCTACTAAAGCCGTTCAAGTCGTTTGTCCAAATTGTGGTAAATATACAAAAGTATTAGGTCGTGTTGATATGTGTATGTATTGCAGAGAACCACTTACACTTGATCCAACTTTAGAAGGTCAAGAATTTGATGAAAAGTTAAATCGGAAAAATTCTTAAGTGTTAAGGCTAACATTCATTATTGAATGTTGGCTATTTTTTTGCGCAAAAAAAAAGAGCAAGTCTATGCTCTTTAACATTATTAATGGACTTTAGTGGCTTGTGAAATACATGTTGGGCAGGTCCCGTAAATTTCCATACGATGCGAGTTAACTTGAAAACCCGTTACATGAGAAGCTAAATGTTCAACTTCGTCTAGTCCTGGATAATGAAAATCAACAATTTTCCCGCATGAATCACAAATAATGTGGTAATGATCATTTGTCACAAAATCAAAACGGCTCGAAGAATCACCGTATGTTAATTCTTTAACTAATCCAGATTCTCTAAAGACTCGAAGATTATTATAGACAGTTGCTACACTCATATTTGGAAATTTAGCTTCAAGCGCTTTATATATATCGTCTGCTGTAGGATGGATCATGGATTGGATGAGAAATTCTAAAATCGCATGACGCTGTGGTGTAATTCGAACTCCAGTAGATTTCAAAGTCTCCAATGCGTCACGTAAATGCATTTCGGTCATCGCCATGCACCTCACTTCATAAAGATTCTTATTTTATAATCGTTACAATTAGTATAAGGAAGAAGTATGGCGAAAGTCAACAATAACCCTCTACAACAAGGTATTATTCAGCGTGCAAACCTTTTTCTTTTTGTCCTAGACGTAAATTAATAAAGCGAGCAGCAACAAATAAGAAATCAGATAATCGATTTAAATAGGCTAAAACGAGTGGAGATACATCTTCACCAATACTCACCGTTGAACGTTCTGCACGACGAACAATTGTACGTGAAACATGAAGAGCTGCCCCAGCTGGGTGCCCACTCGGTAAAATAAAGTTAGTCAGTTGAGGTAACAGTGCATCCCATTCATCAATCCACGATTCCAACTTCATAACTTCACTTTCTTCTAACTTCCATTTCACTTCTTTGCCTGCCGGTGTAGCTAATTCTGCGCCGACGTGGAAAAGTGTAGTTTGTATTCTATGAAAAGCTTGTAGAACTTCTTCTTTTTCATCAAAAAATTCATTTTGAATATAACTCATTGCAAGCCCAATCATCGAGTTTGCTTCGTCACACGTCCCATAAGCTTCAACAAGTGCATCATTTTTAGCTACGCGAGAACCATAAATTAGTGAAGTTGTTCCTTTGTCGCCCGTCTTTGTATATATCTTCATGTTAATACCCCTTTTCTACATCTATAACATTTTGAAAATCTGTTCCTTCTTTTATCCATTCTTGAAGGTTCTGCATAAAAATTTCTATAGCTCGTGGAACGTATTCAGAAGAATGACTTGATACATGTGGTGAAACGATGACCCCATCCATTTCCCAAAAAGGATGTTCTTCACCTAGGGGTTCATTTTCAAAAACATCCAATACACAGAATGAGATTTGACGTTCTGACATCGCTTTTATTAATTGGTCTTCTTTAATTAAATCCCCCCGCCCAAAATTCATGAAAATTGCATCTTCTTTCATCAAGACGAAATGATTATATGTAAGAAGTCCACGTGTTTCTTGTGTGCTTGGTAATACGGAAATGATGATATTCATTGAGGGTAATTTGTTGTTTAATTGTTCAAAGGTAATCATTTCATCCATATGTAAAGCTTGATTTCCCGAGCGATTACAACCAATTGTTTTGACACCAAACGCTTGCAATAAACGTCCGATTTCACTCCCAATTGCACCCGCACCAATGATAAGAGCAGTACTGCCGAAGAGCTCGCTCGATCCAGAACGTTTACTCCATTCATTCTCGCGCTGTTGAGAATAAATCCATGGAAGTGCCCGCTTAATTGCTAATAAATGTKCCATGACTGACTCAGACATGGGGATTTTATGAATGCCTTTTACATTTGTAATTAAGATGTTTCGTTCACCAATTTGACGTAATGGCATTTTTTCTAAGCCTGCTGAAGCAACCATTAGCCATTTCAAGTCAACTGCTTGTTCGAGTGTTTCTTTAGTTATATCTTCACCATAAGTCATAATGATTTCTGCTTTTTCTAGTGCATTTCGATCTTTACTTGTAGAAACAGTGAAATCTACTTGAGGAAATTCAAATCGAAGTCGTTCCATTAAGTCTTCTTTAACAGTGAAAGTAAATAAAACATTTGTCATTGTGCAGTCACTAACTCACGCAATAAACCAAGTGCCTCTTCTACATGTCCTTTTACTTTTACTTTACGCCACTCTTTTACTACAGTTCCAGTCGGATCAATTAAAAATGTGGAACGTTCAATACCCATAAATTCTTTACCATACATTTTCTTAAGTAACCAAACGCCATAAGCTTCAGAAACTGCATGGTCTTCATCTATTAATAATGAAAATGGCAATCCGTGTTTTTCAATAAATTTCGTATGGGCTTTTTCTCCATCAGGGCTAACGCCTAAAATAACGGCATTCAAATCACTGAAGGATTCATATGCATCTCTAAAGTCACAAGCCTCTGTTGTACAACCAGGTGTTGCATCTTTCGGATAAAAATAAAGCAATACATATTGTTTTCCTGCGAAATTATGTAATGATACATCCACACCTTTTTCGTTTTTCAAAGTGAAATCAGGTGCTTGCAAACCTTCGAGTGTTGTCATGAATAATCCCCCCACTTTACTATTTGTTTAATCGTACCGAATATTGGTCAGAGTTTCAATTTTCTTGGCGTTCTACTTCTTTTTTGTCTATTATTAAGAATGGTAGAAAAGGAACGGAGGAATATTATATGAAGAGAACAAATTCCGAAGCTTTACATCAAGAAGCATTAAAACATATTGTTGGTGGGGTAAACAGCCCTTCACGTTCATACAAAGCTGTAGGTGGAGGTTCACCAACTGTCATGGAAAGAGCACAAGGAGCATACTTTTGGGATGTAGATGGTAACAAGTACATTGATTTCCTCGCTGCTTATGGTCCAATCATTACAGGTCACGCACATCCACATATCACAAAGGCAATTACAAAAGCTGCTGAAAATGGCTTATTATATGGCACACCAACCCCTCACGAAGTAAAGTTTGCAAAAATGTTAAAAGAAGCAATGCCAGGTATGGATAAAGTACGTTTTGTGAATTCAGGAACTGAGGCTGTCATGACGACGATTCGGGTGTCCCGCGCTTACACAGGTCGCACTAAAATTATGAAGTTCGCCGGATGTTATCACGGTCACTCTGATTTAGTACTCGTTGCTGCTGGATCTGGTCCTGCAACACTTGGTATTCCTGATTCAGCAGGTGTTCCAAAATCGATTGCCAAAGAAGTAATTACGATTCCCTTTAACGACCCAGAGGCTTTCCAAGAAGCAATGGATCAATGGGGAGAAGAAATTGCATGTATTTTAGTTGAACCAATAGTAGGAAACTTCGGGATTGTTGAGCCGAAAGAAGGCTTCTTGCCTCTTGTTCATGATATTGCGAAACAAAAAGGCGCACTTATTGTCTACGACGAAGTGATTACAGCATTCCGTTTCCATTATGGTGGTGCTCAAGATATGCTTGGGTTAACTCCAGATTTAACAGCGCTAGGAAAAATCATTGGTGGCGGATTACCAATCGGTGCATATGGTGGACGTAAAGAGATAATGGAACAAGTTGCTCCACTTGGACCTGCATATCAAGCGGGAACTATGGCAGGAAATCCAGCGTCTATATTATCTGGAATTGCGTGTTTAGAAGTGTTAAAACAACCGGGTATTTATGAAGAGATGGATCGTTTAGGTGCTATTTTAGAAGAAGGTATATTAAACGCCGCTAGTAAACATAATGTCACGATTACAATAAATCGTCTAATGGGTGCTTTAACGATTTACTTTACTGATGTAATAGTTGAAAATTACGATCAAGCCGAAGCATCTGATGGAGAAATTTTTGGACGCTTCTTTAAACTCATGTTAGAACAAGGCATCAATTTAGCTCCATCTAAGTATGAAGCTTGGTTCTTAACAACTGCTCACACAGAAGAAGATGTCATGCAATCACTTGTTGCCGTGGACTATGCATTTTCACAACTTATATAATTTAGGTTGACCCCTAAGCAGTCCTACTGTAAGGTAGCAAGAAGCTTGGTTATGAGAAAGGAAATACAACATTTATGAAACTTGGAGCACGAATCGTTAAAACGGGTGTCGCAATCGTTTTTGCGCTGTTCTTGGCTGATTTACTGAATTTACCGTCTCCTGTTTTTGCGGGAATAGCCGCTATATTTGCTATTCAGCCTTCTATTTATCGTTCATATTTAACGATTATTGAACAAATTCAATCAAATTTCATCGGTGCTGGAATTGCCGTTATTTTTGCTCTCATATTTGGTCATCATTATGTTGCAGTTGGGTTAGCTGCTGTAATCACCATCGCAATTATGTTGAAATTAAAGTTAGAAAAATCCATATCATTGGCTCTTGTTACGATCATTGCCATTATGGAAGGGCCGAGCGATGATTTTATTGTATTTGCTCTTATTCGTTTTACTACGATTGTAGTAGGCGTGCTTGCTGCATTTTTCGTTAACTTAGTATTTATGCCACCGAAATATGAAACGAAATTATTTCATTCGATTCATATGACAACTGATGAGTTGATACGATGGACGAGATTAGCGAAGCGGCAAGCTTCTGAACATATGGCAACCAAACAAGAACTTGAAAAGCTACGTGAACGATTAATAAAAATAGATCAGTTTTATTTGTTCTATAAAGAAGAACGTAGCTACTTCCGTAACGAAAAACGTGCGAAAGCCCGTAAACTTGTTGTCTACCGCCAAATGATTTCTGTGGCGAATAAGAGTTGGGAAGTTTTAAAACGACTTCATATTTATGAAAATGAATTAGCAAATCTACCTAATCATTTCCGTTTAATGATTCAAGAGAGACTAGACTTTTTATTAACGTACCATGAACAACTTCATTTGAAATATACTGGGAAGTTAAAGCCTGAGCATTCCTTATGGACGGAAAATGAAGCTTTACTTAAACGTCATGAAGTAATGGAGATTTTCGCGAGAGAAATTGCACTCTCGAAAGAAGAAGAAATATTCTCCTCTTATCATTTACTACATGTATTGTCCGCTGTACTGGATTATGAAGAACAGTTGGAGCATTTAGATACGCTCATTGTTTCTCATCAAAATTATCACGGTGAAGAAATAAAAGTTGAACTTGAAGACGGATTTTGAATGAAAGCAGTCATCTCTTTTATAGGATGGCTGCTTTTTTGTGGTTTATTTTTTGCATTATTTTATTTTCTGACTTGCAGAGGATATTTTCCAAACTCGTGTCTTTCTCCGGAGGAATGGTTTCCTTCTCCAAGCGATGGGCGGAAACCCAAGTTAAATGGTCGAAAACCTAGTGTGAGTGACCCTATATTTGTTTATCTATAAAAAAAGAAGCTATCCATATGAGAATGGGTAGCTTCTTTTACTTCTTATTAACTCTTCATTCGTGGATCTAATGCATCTCGCAAGCCGTCACCCATTAAGTTAAATCCTAATACAGTTAACATAATGGCTAGACCTGGGAAAATCATCGTCCAGGGCGCATTGATGAAATTCACACGGGCATCTGCTAACATTTTTCCCCACTCAGGTAATGGTGCTTCTGCACCAAGACCAAGGAACCCAAGCGCAGCAGCTTCAATAATTGCAGTTRCAATAGCGAGTGTGCCTTGCACAATTACAGGAGCCATTGAGTTGGGTAAGATATGAGAAAACAAGATTCGGATATCTTGCATACCGATTGCTTTTGCTGATGTAATATATTCTTCTTCTTTTATGCTCAAAACCTTCGAACGAATTAAACGACCAAAATTAGGTACATTAATAATCGCAATGGCAATTAACGCATTTTGAAGAGATGGTCCTAATACCGAAACAACTGCGATAGCTAATAAAATACTTGGGAAAGCGAGCATTATATCAAATACACGAGAAATGATAGTGTCTATCCATTTGCCGTAATACCCTGCAACAATTCCTAAAATACTACCAACTACAACAGAACCGATAACAGAAAAGAATCCAACCCATAATGAAATTCGTGCTCCGTGAATAATACGAGATAAAATATCTCTACCAAAGTCATCTGTACCAAGCCAAAATTCTCTTGAGGGTTTTAGCAGACGATTTGCTAATACTTGATCATTGATACCTTGAGGTGCTATCCAAGGTCCAATCAATGCCACGATGATAAAGAATAGGACAATCCCAGCTCCTACAACGGCAATTTTACTTTTCTTAAAGCTTCGCCATGCTTCGTACCAAGGGCCTGCTACTTTATCTGTTTGTGGTGCTACATTAGTTGATTTAGGCTCCAATTTGGACATGTTGAGATTCCTCCTTCTTAATCATATTTAATTCGTGGATCAATTAAGCTGTATAGCACATCAATGACTAAGTTAATCATTACGAAAATAAATGCTACTACTAGAATACCGGATTGAATAACAGGATAGTCACGGAAGTTAATCGCTTCATAAATATAACGACCGACACCTGGCCATCCAAAGATAGTTTCTGTTAATATCGCGCCTCCAAGAAGCAAACCCATTTGAAGACCAATAATTGTTAACACAGGAATAATCGCATTTTTCAATGCATGCTTGTACACAACCCAGAACATTTTTTGACCTTTCGCACGAGCGGTCCGAACGTAATCAGAACGCATAACTTCAAGCATGCTTGAACGTGTCATACGTGCGATAATAGCCATCGGAATAGTTGCAAGTGCAAGACCAGGTAACACTAAGTGTTTAAAAACCGTACCTAACTGATCAAACCTACCTTGCATAATGGTGTCGAGTACGTAAATGTTGGTCATTGATTCAACCGGATTTCGCACTTCTTCCCGTCCGGTAGTTGGCAAGATTCCTAGTTCAATACCGAAAATATATTGAAGCATTAACCCTAACCAGAAAATCGGCATTGAAACACCCACTAATGCTAATATCATAGCCGTATAGTCAAACCATGAATTCTGGAACCAAGCGGAAATAATACCTGCATTCACTCCGACAATAATTGCTATTAATATTGCAAATAACGATAATTCAAAAGTAGCTGCTAAGTATGTCCAAATTTCATTTGAAACGGGATTCATCGTACGCAACGATTCCCCAAGATCGCCTTTTAAAAGGCCCATTAAGTAATCAAAGTACTGAATATACCATGGATTGTCTAATCCAAGTTTAGTGCGAAGTGCAAGAATTGCTGATTCTGATGCTTGTTGCCCCAAAATTACTTGTGCTGGATCACCCGGTATTGCCCGAATAATCATGAAAACAACAAACGTCATGCCTAATAATACGGGGATTAATTGTAAGAGTCTTCGTCCGATATAGTGAAGCATTGTCTTCACCTCTCCATCTAATGCAGTATGTATTACTATGAAAAGCGGAGCGGGGTAAGTTAGGGCGACACCGGCGCTGGAAGATTTGAAACGGAAACTTGTTTCCGCTTCAAAATCTGAAGCTTAGGTGCGGCCTGCCCCGCAAAGCTAGACACTATGAATAGCAGAGCGGGACATCATAAGAAGACACCCACAATGCTAGACAATAAATTAAGAGTTACGTCATTGCTTTTGTTCATTATAAATGGGAAGAAATCACGAAGACTTCTCCCCATCAATCTGTCTTTTACTTGAAGTCTACTTCATTTAATCTATCAGAACCCGTTGGATGTGGGGTGAAGTTTACCAAATCTGCGTTACCCGCAAGAAGTGGTGTAGAGTGTGCAAGCGGTACCCAAGGTGCGTCTTCGAAAATGATTTCTTGCGCTTGAGCGTAAAGTTCATTTCGCTTGTCTTCATCAACTTCTGATTGTGCAGCAATTAAGATGTCGTGTACTTTGTCATTGCTATAGAATGAGTAGTTATTGCTTCCGATATTGTCTTTATCAAGCAAAGTGTAAAGGAAGTTATCTGCATCACCATTATCGCCAGTCCAACCTAACATGAATGCATCTGCTTCACCATTTTTAGTTTTCTCTAAATATGTTGCCCATTCATAAGAAACGATTTTTGCTTTAATACCAATGTCAGCTAGGTTTTTTTGAATAGCTTCTGCTACTTTAGTGCCATCAGGCATATATGGTCTTGGAACTGGCATTGCCCATAGTTCCATTTCAAATCCATCTTCAAATCCTGCTTCTTTTAGTAATGCTTTTGCTTTTTCAGGATCAAAGTCATATCCTGCAATATCATCATTGTAACCACTGATTGATGATGGCATTGGGTTTTTTGCAATTTCTGCTCCACC
The DNA here is from genome assembly GCF_056400705.1 of Paenisporosarcina sp. P5_A11. Classification (NCBI taxonomy): domain Bacteria; kingdom Bacillati; phylum Bacillota; class Bacilli; order Caryophanales; family Caryophanaceae; genus Paenisporosarcina; species Paenisporosarcina sp. P5_A11. The sequence goes on along the minus strand of NZ_JBFUKT010000083.1, from coordinate 3,479 downwards.
ATTAAAGAAAGCATCAATGATAGCTTGTTTATCGATAGCATGATTTACTGCTTGGCGAACTTTCACATTATCAAATGGAGGTCGAGTATTAGTTAAACCTAAGTACCCTACATTCATTGATGGACGTTCAAATAATTGTAATTTAGCATTATCTGTTACTGTTTTTGTATCAGATGGGTTAATTCCGTCAGCTAAGTCAATTTCATTTGTAGATAAAGCATTCAAACGAGCTGAGTTATCAGGAATTGCACGGAAAATAACTTTGTCTAATTTCGGTAATTCTTTATCCCAATAATCAGCGTTTTTATCAATAGTTATTGAATCATTTTTCTTCCATTCTACAAATGTGAATGGACCTGTACCTACTGGATTATCTCCAAATTTATCGCCAAACTTCTCAATTGCTGTTGGGCTTGCAATTGCGAACGGGCTCATTGCAATGTTTTTCAAGAAAGGAGATTGTGGACGTTTCAATTTGAACACGACTGTATAGTCTCCATCTGCAGTTACAGAATCGATCACGTGACCTTCGTCACCTTTAAAACCACCAAACATTGAAGCGTAGTAAGGGAATTGATCTTCAGTTCCATTCGCCCAACGCTCGAAGTTTTTCACTACTGCTTCTGCATTAAAGTCAGTACCATCGTGGAATTTCACACCTTCACGAAGTGTAAATGTATAAGTAAGTCCATCTTCAGAAGGCTCCCATTTAGTTGCAAGACCTTCGTTAATTGTTGTATCTTCGTCACCAAAGTTTAATAATGTTTCAAAAACGTTTTGTGTTACTTTAAATGATTCCCCATCAGTTGCTCTTGCAGGGTCTAGAGATACAGAATCTCCACCACGACCAAAAACTAAGATTTTAGGCTCTGCACTATCTCCGCCTTTGTCTTCCCCTTTACCGCCATCTGATGAATCAGATGAACATGCTGCTAAAATCGTTGAGAGGACTAGCATTAGTAACAAAGCAAGTGACCACAGTTTCTTTTTATTCAAATTGACCCCTCCAAATTTTCTATTTATCATTGTTGCGCTTGTTCACCATATAGGTGGCAGGCAACAGAATGACCTGGTTCAACTTCTACTAAATTTGGTACGATTTTTGTACACACATCCATTTTAAACGGACAGCGCGTGTGGAATGTACATCCAGATGGCGGATTTGATGGACTTGGAATATCTCCTTTAATAAGGATTTGATCCCGTACAAAATTCGGATCTGGAACCGGTACAGCAGACAATAAAGCCTGTGTATATGGGTGCAGAGGCTTATCATAAAGCTTCTCACTTACTGCAACCTCGACCATTTTGCCAAGATACATAACCCCTACACGATCACTTATATGACGCACAACACCTAAGTCATGCGCAATAAATATGTAAGTCAGGTTTAATTCTTTTTGCAAATCTTGCATTAAGTTCAAAACTTGTGCTTGTATCGATACATCAAGTGCAGATACAGGTTCGTCAGCAATGATGAGTTTTGGGTTAGTCATTAAAGCCCTTGCAATTCCAATACGTTGACGTTGACCCCCACTAAATTGGTGAGGATAACGTTTTGCATGATAACTACTAAGCCCAACAATTTCCAGGAAATCACGGACTTTCTTTTTCCGTTCTTTTGGATTACCAATACCGTGAACAATTAAAGGCTCTTCTAAAATCTTTTCAATTGTATGTCTTGGATTTAGAGATGCATATGGATCTTGAAAAACCATTTGAATTTCACGACGTGCTTTTCGCATGTCGTCACTTGAAATGTTGGTCAATTCTTTTCCATCAAAAAACACTTTACCTTCAGACGGCTCTAGCAATCTCATAAGCATGCGACCCGTAGTAGATTTTCCACATCCGGATTCGCCTACAATTCCTAGTGTTTCGCCTTTATTGACATAAAAGGAAACATCATCAACAGCCTTCACATGCCCTGATACTCTACTAAGTAAGCCTTTACGAATAGGAAAATATTTTTTTAGTCCTTCAACTTTCAATAAGGGTTCTGTCATGAGTCAATACCTCCTGATTTTGGTACAAGAAGCATCTTGTCTTATGCACAGACGAAGTTTGATACAAGTCTGGATTCTCCGTTAAACACTTATCAAATGCGAATTCACAACGTGCTGCAAATCGACATCCCTTGCTAATGGAACCTGGTTTTGGAACGTTTCCAGGAATCGAATATAGTCTTTGCTTTTTAAATCGCATGTCTGGAACAGATTGCAATAATCCTTTTGTATACGGATGTTGAGGATCTTTAAAAATAATTGGTACCGGACCTTCTTCAACGATTTGGCCAGCATACATCACGACCACTCGTTCACATGTTTCAGCAACCACACCAAGATCATGTGTGATTAAAAGCACGGCCGTATTTAAACGCTCATTTAAGTCTTTCATTAGTGCTAAAATTTGTGCTTGAATCGTTACATCAAGTGCTGTAGTAGGTTCGTCCGCAATTAAAACTTTCGGATCACATACCAAAGCCATCGCAATCATGACACGTTGTCTCATCCCACCAGAGAGTTGATGAGGATAATCTTTCATCAATTCTTCACTGCGCGGAAGACCTACTAATTTCAGCATTTCAATTGCACGTTCTCTCGCTTTTTTTTTCGACCAATCTTTTTTATGAATAAGAATGGCTTCCATTAGCTGATTGCCAATTGTGAATAATGGATTTAAGGAAGTCATCGGCTCTTGGAAAATCATCGCCACATCATTTCCTCTTACTTTACGCATCTCTTTATCACTTAACTTCGTTAAATCTTTATCTCCAAATAGAATTTCTCCACCTGTAATTTTCCCTGGAGGGCTTGGTACTAGTCCCATTATGGATAAGGATGTAACACTTTTTCCACAACCAGATTCACCTACGATACCGAGCACTTCTCCTTCGTGAACAGAAAAATCAATATTGTCTACTGCGGGAATTACACCGTCATCTGTAAAGAAGGAAGTTTGAAGACCTTTTACTTGAAGTATCGCTTTACGTGCACTCATGATGTCCCTCCTTTTACAAAACTAAATATTTTTTCAGAACATTCGATATGTTCCTTATTATACAAAGATTAAATATAATTGCAATATTTTTTTTATAAGTACTACTTATTTTCTCAATAAAAAAAGGTTCTCCATTTAAGGAGAACCCATATTAATCCATATCTAATTGTTGAACCTGGAATAAATTGTAATATATACCCTTCAATTCCATCAATTCATTGTGTGTTCCTTGCTCTTTTAGTTCTCCATGATCGATAACGAAAATTTGATTGGCATGTGTAATAGTCGATAAACGATGCGCCACAATAATCGTGGTTCTGTTATGCGCCAATCGTTCTAAAGAGTCTTGTATCAATGACTCACTCTCTAAATCAAGAGCGGACGTTGCTTCATCTAGAACTAAAATTGGAGGATTTTTCAAGAATACTCTAGCAATGGCTACTCGCTGTTTTTGACCACCTGAAAGCTTTACTCCCCGC
>NZ_JBFUKT010000082.1:0-13793 GCF_056400705.1 Paenisporosarcina sp. P5_A11 | reverse complement strand
GTATTATGCTCTATAATTGTTGCTTTTGCCTTATCCATTTCTAGAGAAATTCCATGATGAAAAAACACTAAATCTCCACTCGGAAAATCTACTGATCGACCCACACGCCCACTAATTTGGATTAAAGCGCTACTAGTAAAAATCTTTTCATCTGCTCCTACAACAGCTACTTGGACATTTGGAATAGTAATCCCTCGTTCAAGTATGGTCGTAGTAAGTAAACCACATACTTTTTTTCGGCGTAATTTTAGAACCTTTTCTTTCCTTTCAGGATCCTCCGCATGAACTGCTGAGATGTCTACATGAATTTGCTGAAATAAGGGTAATGCGCACTTCATTAAATCAATCGTCGGGAAAAAAATTAAAAATGGTTGATCATTTTGAAGACATTGTTGTGTCCAATTAGCTAACTTCTGAGGAAGTTGGTCTTTATACATATGCTTCTTATAGTTCCATAACCCAACAAACCTTGGAACAGGCAATGGAAACCCGTGAAAACGCTGTGAAATAAGCGAAATATTATCCGCTTGACTTAATAGCTCATCAGAAGGAGTAGCGGTTATGGTATGAACAGCGGCACTTTTCTTTTTTGCTTTTTGAACAGCAAATTGTAGGGACTTGTCCACTGTATAAGGAAAAGCATCTGCTTCATCCACGAACACGACATCAAACGCTTTCTCAAAACGCAATAATTGATGTGTTGTTGCAAGAATCAACTGGGCAAAATCCGAATAATCTGGAGATCCACCATACAAAGCATGAATTATAGTTTGCGGGAAAACTTGCTGAAACCTTGGGGCAAGTTCCAATACTACATCCGTTCTAGGCGTCGCAACGCACACACGGAGTCCTCGTTGCAGTGCATCAAATATTGAAGGATAAAGTAATTCTGTTTTACCAGCTCCACAAACAGCGTAAATTAAATGACTCTGATTTCGTTGAACGCTAATAAGTAATTCGTTTGAAGCTTGTGCTTGTAGTGAAGTTAAGGTTCCCGACCATGTAAAACAGTGATTTACCTCATAGACTTTGGACGGCCCGGACCATGTAATTAACTCGCTACAGCTACTTATTCTTCCCATCTGAATACATTGTCTACAATACAAACAAGTAACTTTACATTTTGCACATTGGAATACGGTCAAATGCTTATTGCCACAACGTCTACAATTTGAACTTTTCGTTTTTTTACTACTAGAATTTTGATTAGACTGAATGCCTGTGTGGGGGGAAATAAATCCTTTTCGAATAAATTCTTCGATTACTGGTAAAGGAAAGGGGGTTTGTTCCTTCAACCAAATACGACCAGTTAAAAATGCTTGCACTTCTTTCATGAGCATTCCTCCATTTCGGATTGTACTCATTCCTATTTATTTATTTTACTCAAGTATTGCGTAAAGCGCCAGAGTGACATATAAAAAAACCTCGCTTGTATGCGAGGTTTTCCACTATTTATTCTGCTACATCTCCGATGAAATAAACGCTCGTTATACGCCATTCGCCATCTTCTTTTGCAAATACTGTGACTTGTCTTCCAGTTCGATCAAGTTTTGCCCCTGTTGTCTCTTGTTTAAGAGATATAGAAAGTGAAGTGAAAACTTGTGCTTGGTTTTTATTATATTTAATAACCGTCACATCTTCAGCCTTCCGGTTCACTTCATATTGAGCAAACGTTTCTTTTACAGTCACTTCTTCTTCCAGGTAATCAAATCCTTCAGGCTCTTTAGCAATTACAGTCATATATTTCTCTAGATCTTCTTCATTGAAAGAACTAATATATGTCTCGAAAGCTTCTAGCAACGCCTTTTTCTCATCTGCTGGTATATTTTGAGCTTCATCAACATTGGTACCAACCATTTCAAAACCAACATCATTCTCTTCTTGGTCTTTCACACTATGTTCTAATGGACTATTTTCGCCAGACGATTCACCATCAGATACTGACCCAGCTCCTTTACGATTCTCTTCGCTCGAACATGCCGAAAGAAATATCGAAAGAATAACAAGTAGTACTATATATTTAAATTTCATTAAGCTCGTCCCTCCTACTCGGCTTTTATTTTGACATAAAAATTAAATCCTGACAATAAATAATAGCCTTCTACACAATAGACGTTAGTCCAATTGTGAAAGTTCCATAAAAAACGTAAAGGTTTGGTGTTAAAAACCGAGTGGACGAATTGCTGTTTGATGAAACATCTTTTAGGGGATTGAGTCATTTTGTACAACCTGGAGAGGTACTTCGTCAACCTGGAGACTCACTTCGTCAACCTGGAGCAGCACTTCGTCAACCTGGAGACTCACTCCGTCAATCTGAAGCGACTCACACTCACAAAAACCCCCACAAGCAAGAGCTTGTGGGGGTTAATAATGTTAATTAACGTACTTCTACCCAACCATTTTTGATAGCTGTAACTACGGCTTGTGTACGATCGTTTACGTTCATTTTTTGAAGAATGCTTGATACGTGGTTTTTAACGGTTTTTTCAGAGATGAACAATGTTTCTCCAATCATGCGGTTACTTTGTCCATCAGTTAATAACTGTAATACTTCACATTCGCGTTTAGTTAGTAAGTGGAAAGGACGACGAATTTCCGATTGGTGGAATGTTCCTTTGTTTTCGCGCTCACTTAGGCGACGGAATTCCGACACTAAATTACGCGTTACTTTAGGATGTAAATAAGATCCTCCAGCTGCAACAACTTTAATTGCTTGTATAATTGCATCTGCATCCATTTCTTTTAACATGTAGCCAAGTGCACCAGTTTTTAAGGCATGCATGACATACGATTCGTCGTCATGAATAGATAACATGATGACTTTCGCGTCAGGATATTTCGCCATTAATTCACCAGTTGCTTCAACACCATTTTTACGTGGCATGTTAATGTCCATTAAAATTACTTCTGGTACATATTGTTCATATAAACTTAATGCATCGCTTCCGTCATCGCCTTCAGCAATTACATCAAATGAATCTTCAAAATCTAATATTCGTTTAACACCTTCACGGAATAATTGGTGGTCGTCAATGATTACAATTTTCGTCATCGTCATTTTCCTCCTAGTATATAAGACAAGCTTATCTTTGTTCCTCAATCAAAGGAATTTGAAACTTCATAGAAGTACCTTTACCAATAGTGGATTTAACAATCATCTCACCCTTTAATAAATCAATACGTTCTTGCATTCCTATCATACCAAAAGATTTATCTCGAACTAAACGTTTATCAAATCCGGTTCCATTATCTTTTACAGTAATCGTTACCATAGAAGTACACCATTCAACGTCTACCCAAATGTTTTGAGATTTACCATGTTTCGTCGCATTCGTTACCGATTCTTGAATTAAACGAAAGATAGCAACTTCAAAGTTGGATAAAAGTCTTCTCTGATTTCCATGTGAACGGAAGTGTATTTGGCAACTCGTATTATATTCTTCGATAGTCATTAAGTATTTTTTGAGGGTAGGCACTAATCCTAAATCGTCCAATGCCATTGGTCTTAAATCGTAAATAATTCGTCGCACTTCTGATAGTGCATTACGGACCATTAATTTTAAACTAGATATTTCAATAAGTGCTTGATCAACACCCTTTTCTCGATATGTTCGTTCAATTAAATCTGAACGGACTAATACATTAGCCATCATCTGCGCTGGTCCATCATGTATTTCCCGAGACAATCGTTTGCGTTCTTCTTCTTGTGCTTCAATAATTTTCATACTAAAGTCTTGTTTTAACTTCGCTGTTTCTAAAGCTTGCCCCACATTTTTTAAATCGGATGTTAGATAGTTAGTTACCACATTTGCTTGCGTAACAAGTTGGTCCGCATGCAAAATCGCATCGTTTAAATCATTTAAACGACGTTCTAAATCATCTCGACGCTCTTGTAATTGTCGATCTTCAGTTCGATTAATCGAAAGTTTAATTTGCAAATCGTTAGCATGTTCATAAGCTTCTCGAACTTGTTCTTCTGTGAACGTGTTAAAATGTTTAGAGACATCTCCTAAACGTTTTCGAGATAACCGTGTCTCTTCAATAAGCAAATTCCCTTCTGTGAAGACATCTTCTAACTTCGAATGAACAATCGCTAATTCTTTTTGCATTTGAATTAAGCTTTGTCGATTTTGCTCGCTTATAATGAAGATATCATTTTTAGAACGGTTCATTGTCTCAACCATTTGACTAAAAATATAATCAAGTGAATTGATATCGACCTTTTTCCCAGACATCAGGTATTCTCCTTTTCGAGCAACATTCTGATGAATGACGTTGCATTCGTTTCTCTCTTTATTACTTATACGCCATATATGCCAATTTTCCTGCAATGACTGCATTAATTATATCACTATATACACAATTAAATATTAAAATTGCATGACAACTAGATTTCAAAAGGAGTGTTTTTTTGAGAAAAGATTACCTAACAGTAAAAGGGTACGGCGAATCTGAAATTATTATTCAAAAATCGCGCTTCCTTACATATATAAGTCGCGTAGAGTCAGAACAACAAGCTCAAACCTTTATCGAAGAAATAAAATTAAAACATAAATCAGCCAATCATAATTGCTCCGCATACCTAATTGGCGAACATGATTCCGTTCAAAAAGCAAATGATGATGGTGAACCGAGTGGAACTGCTGGATTTCCAATGCTTGAAGTATTAAAAAAACAGGGCTTAAAAGACACAGTTGTAGTCGTAACAAGATATTTCGGTGGCATTAAATTAGGTGGTGGTGGTTTAATCCGAGCTTATGGTAAAGCAACCACAGAGGGCATAATGGCAGCGCAGATTGTCGAAAGACGTCTTCATCACTTAATAAAAGTATCTATTGATTATACGTGGTTAGGCAAAGTTGAAAACGAAGTAAGGAGTTCACAATATCCGCTTCATCATATTGATTACGCAGAAGCTGTCGAATTATTGCTATATGTACCCATTACAATGGAAGATTCTTTTAATGCATGGATAGCAGAAATGACGAATGGACAAGCTATTATTGTACCCCAGACACTAGATTTTCTCGAATTTGACATATGAATGTAATAATATTTTCCTTTTCAGATTTAGGAAAACCATTGTATAATGAGGAATGCTGTCGTTTTATGGAATAGATTTTCAGCATTGAACTTGTAGGGTCATTCCTGCTTAAAGGAGAATCCATATGAAAAGAAGGCAATTTAAAACAACAAAACTTGGCAGACCTAAAAAATCATTATTTTTAAAAATATCAATTATGGTTATCGCTTCAGTTGTTATTACAGGAACAGCTTACGGTACTTATTTATTCAAAAAGGCAGAAATAGCTGCTAATAATTCGTTTGAAGCTGTCCAAAATCGTAAAGGTTCCAATCTACGAGATGAAGCAGTTAAACCACTTGAAGATAATGTATCCATTTTGTTTGTAGGTGTAGATGATAGCGAAGCACGTAACCAAGGTGAAAGTAATACTCGGTCTGATGCGTTAATTCTTGCAACATTAAATAATAAAGACAAAACCGTAAAACTTGTCAGCATTCCACGTGATTCTTATGTGTACATTCCTGAAGTGGATTACGAAGATAAAATAACTCATGCTATGACCCACGGAGGCACAAAAACGACAATAGAAACTGTAGAAGATTTACTTGAAGTACCTGTTGATTATTATGTGAAGATGAACTTTAATGCATTCATTGATGTGGTTGATGCACTTGATGGGATATATGCAAATGTTCCATACGACCATTTAGAAAAAGATGAAAATGATGCCTACACAATTCAATTAGAAGAAGGTTATCAAAAACTTGATGGTCGTACCGCGTTAGCATTAGCTCGTACACGTAAATTAGATAATGATATTGAACGGGGCAAACGCCAACAAGAAATTCTGGGCTCGATTTTGAAGAGAGCATCTTCTGCTTCATCCTTTACGAAATATGGTGAAGTAATTGATGCTGTAGGAGAAAACATGAAAACCGATATGACATTCGACGAAATGAAATCGTTCTTCGCTTATATGAAAGATGGAGCACCTAAAGTCGACACACTTACACTCAAGGGATCAGATGACATGTCAACTGGAACATATTACTGGTTATTAGATGAAGAATCTCTTACAGAAACAAAAGATGTTCTGCAAAGTCACTTAGGCATAAACCCAGATTCATCAAGCTACTCAGATGGTAGTTCAGAAACCGACTCACCCCAACTTGCTAAAGAAGACGTGTTAGAAAATGAATAAAGATCTATGGTTCCCGTCACTGTAAAGAGTGTCGGGATTCTTTTCTTTTAAAAACAAAAAAATTCCTCAAAAAAACCCTCATGCATCTTTTGCATGAGGGTTTTCGTCACTTGCCCATCATTCGGACAAAGTTGATTAATGGCTTATAATTCTTCCCTGCTAGTCCAACTACTTCAACAAATAATTCTATTGCCACTAACATCACTGCAATCAATAAAAATGCACCCCACAGGGTCGCTTGAGAGAAAATTAATGCGGCCAAGCCGAACATCGAGGCTAGTGCATAAATGATTAACACCGTTTGACGATGTGTAAATCCTACATTAAGTAAACAGTGATGTAAATGAGACTTGTCCGGCGCTGATAAAGGTTGTTTTAATCGTAGACGTCGAACGATTGCAAAAAATGTATCCGAAATTGGAACACCTAGCATAATAATCGGGATAATTAATGAAATCACCGTAATATTTTTAAAACCAAGTAATGCGAGAACACCTATCATATAACCAAGAAATAGTGCCCCGGTATCGCCCATAAATATTTTGGCTGGGTGAAAGTTATAAAATAAAAATCCTGTACAGCTTGCAGCTAGTATTGAAGCCATTGCAAATACAAACATGTCACCCATCATAAATGCCATTCCTGCTAATGTGATTAGAGCAATTGTGGAAACACCTGCAGCCAAACCATCAAGTCCATCAATTAAATTAATCGCATTTGTTATACCTACAATCCATATTATCGTTAATGGAATACTAAAGTACTCAAAATCAAGCTGACCACCAAAAGGCAAGTTGATAAAATCAATTTGCAATCCGCCATAAATGACGATTCCTGCAGCAATAATTTGGCCTAATAATTTTGCTTTTGCCGTAATCTCAAACATATCATCAAGTACACCGGTGATAATTATCATAACTGCACCTAAAACAATATAAATGGCAGTAGGATTTTCAGGATGTAAAACAAAATAACCAATTAAAAACGAACCAAATATGGCAAGGCCACCTAAACGCGGCATGATTCGTGCGTGAACTTTTCGATAATTAGGTCGGTCGACGGCTCCCACTTTGAATGCGAGTGCTTTCACTACTGGCGTTAGTAGTATCGAAGCGACAAATGCCAAAACCAAAGATAGGTAAAGCATGTCTTTCCTCCTCAAGTCAATACATATTCATGTATACATTTTAATCCATTTGTATTATAGCATGAAAACTACTTCGGTAAACAGTATTCGTGTAAAATGAATGTTTCCTCCTATATAATCAACCAAAATTAGTAGTAAACCCTAATAAACTATAAGACGACAATATCTCCTAAAAGTTTCATAGTATTTACTTATACTTTTTGTTAAAATAAGGGTGTCTAGAATTCTAAGGAGCGGTATAACGATGATATCCCTTTTTAAACGTTCAATGGTAACAAGTGAGCGACAATTGAAAAAATACCGAAAATTGGTTGATCAAATAAATCAATTAGAAGAGATATTTACTCAAAAAACAGATGAAGAATTACGTAATATGACAACAGTATTCAAAAAAAGATTGTCAGATGGTGAAAAAATACAAGCGATTATTCCAGAAGCATTTGCAGTAGTTCGTGAAGCATCTAAACGTGTCCTACTCATGCGACACTTTGACGTTCAATTAATTGGCGGAATTGTTTTAGCTGAAGGAAATATTGCTGAAATGCCAACAGGAGAAGGTAAAACACTTGCTGCCTCTCTACCTTCTTATTTGCGTGCATTAGAAGGTAAAGGCGTCCATATTATTACCGTAAATGAATACTTGGCACAACGAGATTTCGACCAGATTGGTCAAATTCATCGTTTTCTTGGATTAACAGTTGGTATCAATTTACCAATGATGGAACCTTCAGCAAAACAAATAGCCTACAGATCAGATATTACATATGGTGTAGGAACTGAATTCGGATTCGATTACTTAAGAGATAATATGGCAGGTGACCTCTCTCAAAAAGTACAGCGACCTTATCACTTCGCTATTATTGATGAAGTTGACAGCGTACTCGTAGATGAAGCTAAGACGCCTCTTATTGTAGCTGGTAAAATGGCTGCTGACGCTGACCTTCACATGGTTGCTGCTCGTTTAGCGAAACGTTTTGAAGTTGAAGTTGATTATGATTTTGACGAAGAAACTAAAGCGACATCACTCACGGAAACGGGTATTGAAAAAGTCGAATCGGCTTTTGGTGTAGACAACTTATATGACTTAGAACATCAAACTTTGTTCCACTATATGATTCAAGCAGTTCGTGCACATGTGATGTTCGAACGAGACGTAGATTATATTGTCAAAGAAGATAAAATCTATTTAGTAGATATGTTCACAGGTCGAATCATGGATGGTCGTACGCTTTCCGATGGTCTTCATCAAGCAATTGAAGCTAAAGAAAACGTGACTATAACTGATGAAAATAAAGCACAAGCTCAAGTTACCATTCAGAACTTTTTCCGTTTGTATCCCCTACTTTGTGGAATGACCGGAACGGCAAAAACACAGGAAAAAGAATTCCGTGAAGTGTATGGAATGGAAGTTATACAAATTCCTACTAACCGACCACAAATTCGAAAAGATGAAGTAGATTTAGTATTCCTAACAACTGATCAAAAGTATTCAGCAGTTGCTAAAGAAGTCAAAAAACGTCATATGAGTGGACAACCTGTTTTAGTAGGAACGACTTCGATTCTCCAGTCGGAAAAAGTAGCGAAATACTTAAAAAAAGAAGGTTTAGATTTCCAATTACTAAACGCGAAAAGCGTTGAACAAGAAGTCTTTTTGATTTCACATGCTGGTCAATTAAATGAAATTACCGTAGCAACCAACATGGCTGGTCGTGGTACAGATATCGAATTAGGTGAAGGTGTCGCTGAAATTGGTGGATTGTTTGTATTAGGAACTGAGAAACATGAAAGTCGACGAATTGATAACCAATTACGTGGTCGTTCTGGTCGTCAAGGCGACCCTGGTGAGTCACAGTTCTTTATTTCTCTTGAAGACGATATGTTTAGACGTTATGCGAAAGATGATTTAGAGAAATTCAATAATAAAGTTAAAGCTGATAGTTTTGGGTTAGTTCAGGGTAAAGATGTTCATGAATTAACAGAACGTACACAGCGCATTGTCGAAGGTTCTCATTTCTCAATGCGTGAATATAACTTGAAGTTAGATGACGTGATTAATGAGCAACGAAAAGTTATCTATTCGCTGCGTGACCGCGTGCTTAGTAGATCCGATTTAATCAGTCAGTTACAAAAAATGGTCGATGAAACGGTTGACTATGCCATTGGAGAAAGTTGTCATGAAGATGAAATATCAGAGCAGTGGGACTTTGAGCAAATTGAACGTACTTTAAATCCAATGTTGCTAGAAACCATAACTCTTAAACCAAACTTTTCAAAGATTAAAGATTTACAAAAACAATTAGAAAAGCCAATTAAAGAATTAAAAACTTTTATCGCCACTTTTGAGGACCAACCAGAAGTAATGAACACATTACCTCACGTAATGCTTTCTTACCTAGATTCTACTTGGGTGCGCCATTTAGAAGCCATGACACGACTTAAAGAAGGAATAGGTCTTCGTGTCTACCAACAAGAAGATCCAATGYGTATTTATGAACGTGAAGGCTTAGAATTGTTTGAAATGCACTTTCAAGAACTGCGTCAATTCATCGTATCTGAGATTACGAGCTATATGAAAATTGTTGCAGAACGACAGGAGGTAAAATAATGGCACTTTTTTCTTTTTTTAAAAAGACGCAAAAAACTGGTAAAGATAGTACCGTTGCTTCAAAAGAATTACTAGATGACAATGCATGTTCTTCAAGCGATAACTTGATTCAAACAGAACTTTCCTATCATCCAGATTGGGATGTTCCGAAAGAACAACAATATGTATTCCGCTTCCTTTCTAATGAACTAGAGGCTTTGAAACCGAATCAACTTTCACTTTCAGGAATTGATATCGATTTTCACGAAGGAAATGGGGATTGGTTAGTAAAAGCATTCTTCCGTTCATCATTGGATCAACCAATCAAAATGGGACAAGTCGAACTTCTATTAATTTCTGGGAATGATAAAGTATTAGCTTCAAAACAATTCAACTTAGAAGCTTTGGATGAAATACCAGCTAAAAGTGACCGTCCTTGGGTATTTGCGTTTGATAAAAAAAGCCAAAAAGTAGCAGAAGTTCCTGAAGAAGGTTGGAAGCTTGCATTTAACGTGCAATCTCTCGTCCCTCATCAGTTGGACCTAGCTCCAACTTGGGAAGAGGCTTTATCTACTGACCAAAAAGAAGCATTAAAATTAACCGTAGAGTCACTTCCAAAACTGAAAGACCGTGAAGTGAATTTCAGTGGATTTCAAGTAAAATCTCAAGATAATGGCAGCTTAGCTATTTCATTGTTCATTCGTAATGGTCATTCTCAACACATTACATTGGACCAATTACCTTTAGAAGTAAGGGACGCAACAGATGATTTAGTCGCACATGGTTCATTTACATTAGATTCACTTGAAGTTAAAGCAAATACATCGAAAGCATGGACGTTTATCTTCCCTGCAGAAATGATTCAAAAACAACAAGCAGACTTCTCTCGTTGGACCGTTCGAGTTCCACAACAAGTAAAATAAGTAATCCCGATGGCATCTGTCATCAGGATTTTTTTTTGAATTAAAGCGCAAGGGATCCGACTAATGAGAAATGAAAAGATCCTTAGACATTTCTTTCGTAAAAAAATGTACATGGCATAGGCCATGTACATCTCTCTGATTATTGAACTTTAAATTCGGTTATTGAATCTTTTACCATTCGAATATTGCTTGCATTTGGTGCGAAATGCGTTACAACTAAGCGATATGAATTCCCTTTCACATCTCCACCTGTTGGAGCACTGACGACAAGTTTAGTAGTGATTGTTCCACTTTTAACACTAACATTTTGACGAATCCCATACTCATCTTCTACATATACATGCTTCGTATTGAAGAATGCTGGGTTCATTGCCTGGTTGAACGAAACTGTAAACTGCTTGTTCGTATCGACCACTCGTGCTGACGTCGAAGGGTTAAACGATTTCAATGGTGTTGACTTACTTGAGTATACCGCTTGAATGGAATCATTCCAGATTGAACCTTTTCCCTTTTTTGTAGATGAAGGTTCTGTCACATAAATTTTGCTCAGTTTGATTGGAGCAGTTACGGTTGATGGCATATTCGTTTATTTTACAGTTTTGTAACATTAACGTTACAAAACTCGACATTTCATATTTATCTTGTAATATAAACGCATATCCTCCTAAACTCCTTTCAACAAAAAAAGTGCAACGACCCTTATGGTCACTGCACTAACCATTCATTATTTCAACAAGTACTTACCAAATCCGTCAATACCAGCCCCTATGTAGCTAATATTGCCACCTACAGGAATTACATTAACCGCTTGCTTCGAGGATTCAAATACCACTTGGGCATTTGAAGGGAATGTGGTGAATTTCCAGTTACCGTCAACTGAAGGATCAATTGTTTTTTGAATTAAGATATAATCGATAATCGCTTGACGATTTTCGTCTGGGTACATTTCAACTTCAGTAGCATTACGAACACCAGGGAAAGTACCGTTAGCTCGGTAGTTATTTGTTGCCACAATAAATTGTTGTCTTGGATCAATCACTTTTCCATCATACTTCAAGTTTTTAATACGTGAAGCACTTGCATTGACTTCTTTACCATCTCCATCATATTTCGCTGGTTGGGTTACATCAATTTCGTAAGTAACTCCATCAATCACATCAAAGTTATATGAACGGAATTCTGAGTTTATAAGTGATTGTTCACCTGTTTTAGTAGCATCAATTTGATTAAATTGACCAGCAGACATTTCTAACCATTCTTTAACGTCAGCACCAGTCACTTTCAATGTAGAAACGGTGTTGTCATATAAATATAAGTCTGCAACATTTTTTATTGCTAACTCACCTTTAGGAACAAATGTGTAATATTCAGGATCGCTTCTTGTACCTGCTTTAAACGGAGCACCTGCAGATAATACTGGCAAGTTTTCATTAGCAGTACCTTTAAGTTTTTGCTCTACATACCATTTTTGAGCGTTTGTCACGATCTGAATGGATGGATCATCTTGGACTTGAGAGAAGTAACTATGAATGTCTGCAGTCGTTGTTCCGACAGCTTGACGGACATATTTAATTGTTCCTTCATGTGCTTCTTTTACAGCTTCCACGATTGAAGCATCGACATCAGAACCATCTTTTGCAATCGTGCGAACTTGCGCTTTAGAATTCGTGATACTCCACTTGTTGCCTTTCTTCACCATATTTAAATCAATAACGCCTAAATGGTTACCAAATTTACCTGGCATTACGACAGGCACTCCGTTAATTGTTCCTTCTTCTACATTGACTCCGGTTAAAGAAGCATCCACTTTACCAGGGAAAACTTGATGAGCATGGCCGGTAATAATGGCATCGACACCTTTAACTTGTGTCATCAAATACGTTATATCTTCCTCGCCTTTCTCATGTACCATGTCACCCATGCCTGAATGAGAAAGCACAACAATTACATTAGCGCCATCTTTCTTCATTTGAGGAATTAAGTTTGTCACGGCATTTATAGAGTCGTCAACTGTAATTTTGCCTTCTAAATGAGACTTGTCCCATTTAAGAATTTGAGGAGGCACGATACCCGTCACTCCAACTTTGATCGTCGCTTTCTTCCCTTTTGAATCGACAACCTCTTTATCAATGATTACATATGGCGTGTACAAATTTTCACCAGTTTTAGAGTCTTTAACATTAGCATTAATATATGGGAAATTTGCATCATCCATTATTTCATTTAAATATGGCAAACCATAGTTGAACTCATGGTTTCCTAAATTTCCTCCGTCATAATCAAGAAGTTCCATTGCTGTTACCAATGGATGTTCTTCGCCATCCACCAACTTGTCGACAGATTGTTTGTATGAGCCTAGTGGCGTTCCTTGAATGGCATCTCCATTGTCGAATAATAGAGAGTTGCCATTTTCAACTCTCGCATTTTTAATCAATGTTGCTGTTTTCGCCAATCCCAAGCTGTTTGAAGGAGTATCTTTGTAATAGTCATAGTTAACAATATTCGTATGGATATCTGATGTTCCTAAAATTCGTAAGGCAACTGTAGTATTTGCATGAGCAGCTTTATATTCTTTTAGGAAACGTTGGACGATTGCTCGCATTTCCCCTTTGCTAACGTATTGTCCAGGTTTCACTGTTTTATCCGCGTACCCAAGTAAGAATCCCATCCCTACACCTTTCGCTAGATCAGTCCGTAGACTTCCTGAAATTTTACTACTATCTTTAAATTGTTTTAATATTTCAACTGAATATGGTTTATCTGTTTCAATTCCACGAACAGCGATAACAAAAGCCTGTTCACGTTTTAATTTCTCATTTGGTGCAAACTGGGTTGCGGATTTTCCAACAATTAATTTTAATTCAATTGCTTTTTCTATGTAAGGTTTCAAGGAATCTGGAACGTCTTTAAAC
>NZ_JBFUKT010000081.1:0-13824 GCF_056400705.1 Paenisporosarcina sp. P5_A11 | reverse complement strand
TAAAACTATAAGGTTACTTTGTAAAGGTTCTCGTTTTCACGCAAAATTTTACGAACTCTTCTAATCATTCAAGAATTTACCGCCTTAGTGTTAAACTATTGTTTTTTGCGGAATACGTATGCTTTTTTGTAATTCTTGCAAAAAATATGCTAAAAAAAGATCATTTTAAGTGATGAAACACTATCCATATAAGAAAACGAATGATGTGAAACTTCCAATGAGTGACCCAAGGACGAGAAGTTTAAGTTCAAATTAATGTGATTACGTGATTGTTGATTCTCTGAGTCACATAGTAGCATAGGGCATTACATACATTAAGCAGTCGAAGCCTATCATCTTCGACTGCTTTTCTGTATTGTATAACTTTAATAAATTATTTAAGTTGTAAAATGCCTTTTGACACAATGATACGAGCATTAAATTTTTCATATGATGCATAAATTGGGTAGGCAAATGCAAGGAAAACGAAAGCGGTTGGTATTTTTTCGATAAATGGCCAAAATCCTGCGATATAGGTTTGAAGTGTGACTCCGATGAATATGAAAATAGGTGCAACAATAATCGCTAGCACTAATAGCCAAGGAGTAACTTTTGTTTCTTTGAATTTTGCGCCACAGTGTGGGCATTCCATTGTAAAGGGATTTGAATATTTTTGAAAGGTTTCTTCTGTAATTGAATGGCCGCAGTTCGGGCAGGGTAGTGATGAGTCCATAGTAATGATAATCCCCTTAATATAAGTATGTTTTCGTTATTATTATACTAAGAGTTATTCAATTATTAACAGGTACTTTATAATTATGTTATGTAATTTTTTACATAGTATTTATGAATATAGATTGTTTTTTGGCGGCTCGAATTACATCTTTGGCAGCTGATTTTAATTAATAGATCATTATACTTCTTTCGTTATTAAAAAGGGTTTCAAGATTCTAAATTGACGGAAGTTTCTTACATTTTGAAGTGTAATAGATTAATATAGTAATGAAATGGTTTATTCACGGAGAGTTAGAAAGGAGCATCAAGATGAATGAGGGGTTTATGTATGTAGAGGGCAGTGAAATTGTTATCAATACACGTTCAGTTCAAGTTGCAAATATAGAAAATGACGAACCATTTATTATTAATGATCAAGAAGTTTCTTTGAAGAAAGTTGAATTAAGTAGTGATTTTATTCATGAGATTCCCTATTCAATGAATAAATTGGTGTACAAAGTTACGATTGATAATTTTAAAGAAGATCGTGATCTTTCCTTTCGGTTAGTTTGTGGTGATGATGAATACTTTTTTGCCATCCAAGAAGATTATCTTCAGTTATTGGACAATGAAAGTAGTGATTATATTGAGTTGTTAAATCAAGTTTCTCCGAAAGTCGAGATATTGAGTCATTCAGATAAGGAGACTGCTGTTGAGGCGAAGATTAATAAACAACAGGTGAATTATTTGTTAGATCATTCAGTAAATCAAAGCCTTTCCACTAATGAACTTGCAAATAAGAACAGTTTTTACATTGTATTAAATAAGTTTAGTAAGGAAACGAGTGAACTCGGTCTGTTTAAGTTACTACCAGATGGAACGTCTTCTTTTCGAAAAGTTAAGTTAGCTGAAGAAGGTGAGCAGGAGATTAGTGAAAAACCTATTGCCATCATCGTTCACGGATTGGTTTCAAGTATTAGCGATTCCTATTTTAGTTTGTTTGACTATCTTCAAAAGGCTTATGAAGTATATGGGTTTGAGTACCTTACTGTCGATGAGCGTATAAGTGTAAATGGAGAATTTTTAGCTAGTGGAGTGAATCATTTAAAGAAAAAGTTTCCCGATAAAGAGATACTCATTGTTTCCCATAGTATGGGCGGATTAGTGAGTAGGTCAGCAACTAGTAAATATGCGGCCCCGTTTAATAAATTGATAATGGCTGGTACACCTAATAATGGTTCGATTCTAATCACTGTACCGATATTAGCGAGGATGTGTTTAATCGCAAACGGTGTTTTTGGAAGTGGTAGGCGCTCAATTAAAAGTGAAGACTTTTGGGATTTAATAAGAGAGAAAAAATTAAGAGGTTTCGAAGATCTTGCGAATGATTCGGGGTTTGTTACGGAATTAAATGCTGCTGATATTTTAGATTCTGACAAGAAGTACTTTGCTATAACAGGAAAGTATTTGGGTCTTTCAAATGATATTTTAGTAAATATTGATAATATGATATCCGTGAATGAAATAAAGATGGCTCACATTTCCACGAGTTGGAATCATTTTAATTACTATGAAGGTGAGGAAGTTAAGAATTACGTTGGAGAAGCAATTAGGTATTTAAAGTGAGGAATATTTGTTAGATAGAACAAATAGAATTTGAAAAGGGTTGATTGAAGTGTTAATCTTTATTAAAATTTTAGTTTGGATCGTTTTTACCGCATTGATATTTTATATTATATTTAGCTGGAAAGGAAAAATCAATTCAACCAATTTAACTTCTATTCGGAAAACTTGGTATGGAATATACCTTTTTGGTGCATTAGTATATTGGACAGACAAGCCCAGCAGTATAATAAACGATTGGAAAAATTATTTAATTGTTGCAGTCATTTTTATGTTGGTGGATGCTTTTATATTTTTAAGTCTATATTTAAAAAAGGTTGGAAATAATGAGCTACACAGTCTACCTGAGACTATTAATGAATTAAGTGATAAAATAGGTGATAATAAAGAAAAAATACGAATAACACGTAGTATTTTGCTTAGCGATTCGATAATCGGGTATTATGAAAGTAACGAAGAATACTTTGATGGATTGAAAAGTATCATTCAAGAATATGCTGAATGTGAAAGATTAATCATTAAATTCTTTAGCTATAACACCAAGTTGGAAAAAGAAGAATTAATGAATCGACACAAAAGAAAGAACTTTATAAATATTGATACTCAACTTAATTTATTGGAGACTTATTATAGTAGTGACAGTAAATTAGCTTTGTATCCTTTTACATTGAATGATTCTATTTATGTATTAGAGATTAGAACGACTAAGTCAATTAGTGAGGTCGATATTTTACTGGTGGATATATTAATTAATATGTTTACCCTATCTTCTGAGCTTTACATTATAGAGGGAGGAATATCAAATGACTAATTATGTAGTTGACCGCGAGGGAGAATATCGCAGAAAAATGAATATTAAAAGATCAATCGTTACTTCTCCTAAAGTTGGTCAAAGTCCAGAAACAAAACGGTTGAAGGAATTAAAGAAGGAAATTTCACAAAGTATTAATAAATCCAAACTTGTATTGGGTAAAGATTTCGAATGAAAATTCACAACGAATTCGTTGTGAATTTTTTTGTTTCACCGCATATACTAAATAAAAAAGGGGTAAGGTGGTTATTCTTGGAAAAAAAGAAGCAGTCAATGAAATTAATTTCCGGAAAAATTCATCCTTCACCTTCGGACATTGCCCTTATAAAGAAAAAAGAAGAGGTTTTAAGTTTCTTGGAGAAAATTAAAAGAACCATATTTTTATAAATGACAGGGTAAGAATTGACTGAAAGATTAATCAGGTGATAGGAAGAAAGAAGCGGCCAAATGCATGTTGGTCGCTTCTGTTTTATCTTTTTATTAAATCATTTTTGTTTGGTGATGGATGCTTACTTGATGGGATCCACTGTAGTTGCATCCTTGGTATTAAGAGCAAGCGTAAGGGAATAAACAAAGGTTCCGAACAAGATACCTAAGCACATAAGCATTCCAAGAGTGACAGCTAAATAGTACGTCATGTACAACCTCCTTTTTGAAGTATATGCAAGGGGGCTGCACATGATTTATAAAAGATTAGTAGATAGTGGACAAGTTTAGTTGTTATGGGATTTAGAATCAGTGTATCCTCACATAGTCTAACAAAAGAATTAAATTAGGCAGTTGTGACAAAAGAAAAAGAACAAGAATTGGAGAAATAAAAAAACAGCGGTGAGGACTGAGTCTCATTAGTTTACTAACTGGTGAGGGGCCTTCTCTTTCATGTTTCTCGTCATATGCGCATAGACCTTCAATTGTTAGTGTGTCTAATAATTGGGCTGCAGTGTTTAAACCCTCTTTTAATCTTGGATCTTTCAAAGTGTTGTAAGGCTTGACCATATGAATTACTAATTTACTAAATAAAAACCACGAATTGAGAAGACCTTTCTTAAGTTTACTAACTTAGGGGAGGGTCTTTTTTTCTGTGTTCTGAAACAAAGTAATTAATGCTCAGGAATCATCAGCAATTCAAAAAAGTTAGTCAATGTTATTGGTATTAGTGGGATTAGTTGACAAAAAAACTATAATGTTGCATTCTATTAAAGTTCATAAAATTAAATTCATTAAACATATATTAATATCTTATTTCTGGAGATTTCAAGATAAGGGAGACTAGTATTTTTAATAGAGCAAAGGGTACACGAGGCTAAAAGGGCATGTCATGTCTTCGGTCTTGAACTTCCACTGAACCCTTTCTCACCAGAAAGAAGAAAGAGCGTCAGATTAGCACAGTTATATCAATTCTTTCAAAATCTAATTGCCTGTTTTGAGCTGCAAAGTTTTACTACGATAAATATATAGTTTGGTTTGAACTAGTTGGGAAAACAGAGATGTTTTGTCAAATGAGAGTATTAGAATGGAGATGTAAAATTGGTTGATTTAAGAGCAGCGGAAAGAAAGTTCCGTCCCGAAATAGAAGGGGTAAGAGCTGTTGCTGCGTTATTGGTCGCAGTATATCATATTTGGATAGGATCTGTTTCCGGCGGAGTGGATGTTTTTTTTATTGTGTCAGGGTTCTTAATTACAACTTCTTTGTTGTCAAAAATGGAGAGGGAAGGGCGGATCAATCTTTTTGAGTATTTGTTAGGGCTGGCAAGAAGATTATTCCCAATCGCTTTTACGGTCCTTTTGTTTACAACACTTTTTTCTATTCTGATCTTGCCTGAGACGGTTTGGAAACAAACCATTCCTGAAATCTTTTCTTCGGCATTTTACTTTCAGAATTGGCAGTTGGCGAACACAGCTGTAGATTATTTGGCTAAAGACAATATAGCCAGTCCGTTTCAACATTTCTGGGCTTTGTCTATTCAAGGACAATTTTATGTTACATGGCCTTTAATCATTATATTGGCATATTTTATTGCAACAAAGATATTTAAACTGCCTGTCCGAAAGACTCTTTTGGCTGTGCTGAGCATCATTTTCACCGTTTCCCTAGGCTATTCAATTTATATAACCTCCGCAAATCAGCCTTGGGCGTATTTTGATACGTTTGCCCGTGTGTGGGAGTTCAGTTTAGGTGGGATTTTGGCGCTATTAATCCCATATTTGAAGTTTAAGAAGTCAATAAGTTTTGTTATAGGATGGGTCGGTTTGGTGGTCATATGCTTTACTGGTATTCTTTTACCTGTATCGAATGTTTTCCCCGGATATGCTGCGTTATTGCCGACTACAGGTGTAATGTTAGTAATCCTTGCTGCGGAGAATGGTAGCCGTTTTGGAGTAGAAAAATTATTAGGTTCAAAACCGTTTTTATACTTAGGAAATATTTCTTACGGATTTTATTTGTGGCATTGGCCAGTCCTGATTTTCTATTCCACATACATGGGCACTGACAAGGTATCGCTTCAAGGTGGATTAGCCATTTTGTTGGGATCGTTCACTTTATCAATTATGTCCGTAAACATTCTTGAAGCACGTATAAGGAAAATTAGCGTCAAGCAATCGAAAGTTAAGCTTGCAGGAATTTTAGCAGCATTAATGCTCCCAGTAATCTTCGTAGCTACATCTTGGGGAATTTATGTAGATAAACTCCAAGAGGGTCTCAATGAAGAATATACTGTTGAAGATTACCCTGCTGGGAATACCAATTCTGCGATAGATGAAAATATCGTTGAAGATTATCCCGGTGCGCGCTCCATTTCACACAATATTAAGCAGAATCCAGATATAGAGCCGATACCTACGGCAGTTAATGCCAAACATGATTTTCCTTTATTTTACGGTGATAAGGATTGCTACAGCAATAGTAAGGAAGATGGAGTAACTAAATGTTCTTACGGTGAAACAGACAATCCGGACTACACGATTGCACTTGTAGGCGGTTCTCATTCCGGTCACTGGTTCCCTGCTTTAGAAATTGTGTCTGAAAGGCAGAACTTGCAAATTGATTTATACAATAAAGACGCTTGCAGGTTTTCTGGTGATAATTTTGGAGGACGATTGTCAAAATCTTGTATGGAGTGGAATGACGCTGTAATGGAACCATTACTATCTGATCCTCCAGATTTAGTAATCACCACAGCAAACGTCAGTAGTGGCGATACAATACCGGCAGGATACCTCAGTAAGTGGAAAGAGCTTGAAGGGATCACAAAAGTGTTTGCTATCCGTGATAATCCGAGGATGATTGAGGATCCCCCTTCGTGCGTGGAAAAAAATCCCGATCAATGTTCAAGGCCGAGGGAAGATGCCTTACCTGCAATCCCTCCATGGGAAAACACAGAGAACATACCGGACAATGTAATCTTTGCCGATATGACGGATTATTTCTGTGATGAGGAAACGTGCTCTCCTGTCATTGGAAATGTTTTAGTGTATCGTGACACCCACCATATCACAGCTTCCTATTCAAAGACTATGGCTCCGGCCTTGGAAGAACATATTGTTAAAGCTTTGGAAAACTTGAAGTAAAACTAAGACTGTTCTATCACAACAGTTCTATTAAGGTCTTTCAACAATTCACTGAATTGTTGAAAGACCTTTTTTCTAATCCACTAGTTAATTGTCTGTATATTTCAGCTTGTTACTTACTTACCAAGTATTTCTTTGAAGAATACATTAGGTATCGATAATATAACCGCATTTTTATTGAAAGGAGGTAAAAAAATAAAAAGCACCTTATTCAGATGCTTATTGCTTAGACGAATAAATTTTACTTATTCTTGTATAGAATCCACGATCTCTTATTTGTTTCAATGCGGTTGGTCTTGTATTTAATAAGAACACTTCCGACTCTTCCCAGGAAGAATCCGTGGTTACCGCCCGCCAACTACTATTGGCACGTTCACCTGAATAGGCTTTGACAAGACCAATTGCAATCGTCTTTTAAAAGATAAATAAAGAAGCTGCCGAAATTGTATCTTCGGCAGCTTCCTTATTCTAAAAGTGCGTGATTATTCTCTAGTTAACCAAATCAAAAATACTCTGTATGCTAAAGGGAGCAAAAACGCCGCAAGATTGCCTGTAAGAAAAGAGACGAGTGAGGTGACGTTTAGTCACCTCACTCGTCTTTTCATTCATTAGGTAATGATGCAGCAGGTTGCCACCCATAGCGATCCGGATACCATAGCTTATACTATAAACATTAGCGATCAAGAAACATAGTCGAAACAGTAATGAATCTTAACTCCAAATTTCAATAAGGTTTTCATCATCCGTTAATACTGCTTCTAACGCTTTTTTCCCAATCTTCACGCCGCCTTGACGATAACGGTTTTGAAGACTCTCAAAATCTACTTCATTTCCGTTAACAGTTAAAGTACCTTCTTGATTAGATAAATGGTAGCGAATCGTTACGGGTTTTCCATAAACGACAAATGAACATTCCAAGCCATCTAATGAAGAAGGAAGGACTGGGTCAATTTCTAAGTGGTCAGCTTGTTGGCGAATGCCTAAACCGTTTGAAATTAACTGGTTCATGTAAATTCCAGGTCCGCTTGAATAAATGCGCCATCCACCTTTAACTGAAACTTGGCCGGTTCTTAATTCGTTGAAGCGGTCTTGTGCTTCATAACGGGTTTTGAAGTTCCCGTCTGAACTACTAAAGTATGCATTGCTTTGGCGTTTTTGAGCATTTGATACGACTTTCGTGATACCGATTGGATTGATCGTTTCAAGACCTTTCCACACTTCTTCTGTGCGACCGAGTTTTGCCATGGCTTCGACAAAACGAATGTGGGCATGTACATATTGCAAGCCGATTTCACGTCCGAAGTTGGATGCTTGTTCTGCACGTTTAAAGTGTTTGCTCACACCACCTTCGTAATTAGCAGGTCGATTCATTAATCGAACGCCGTCTGGGCAGTAGAAATGCTCTTTAATCAAAGCTTCATGGCTGGCAGCTTCTTCAGGTGTTAATAATTCACTGATCATGCCTCGAGTCATTGGCAATAAACGATAGTTGATGCCTGTTTTATGATCACTTGGGTGAACCATGTTTTCCGGGTTTTCAGGGTCTTCGAAATAAAGAAAACCTGGGATAACGCCTGTATTTAGCATATACGTTTTAAAGTCTTTTTCGATGCCTTCTGCTAAGTTCATTAACTCATCGGATTCCTGTGGATTCACAGTTTGTAAGCTTGTAGCAAGATTACGGATCGTTTGGAAGGTAAGAGCAACTGTCCAGCTGCTTACCATATATTGTTTAAGTTTTGGATTGGCTGGTTGCAGTGTATCGTCCCAGTCGCCATCTCCATATGAAGAAAGATGTGTGTCATGCAAGAAGTTATCTTTGATCGACTTTATTTGTTTTCTGACATGGTCCATCAATGTGGCTGGTGCTGTGAATGAAAAATCAGAGCGGTCCGTGTAAGGGATTGTCATGTTCAAAATTTCAACGTCATTTGTTGCAGTCAGATAATCCGCCACTACTTTAATTGGCCACACAATGACGTCGCCGTGGCTGTGATCTTGTTGGATTGTTTGATATTTATCAAACATGAACCATTGTGGCCATTCACCGGTATCTTCATATTGGTGAGAGTACAAGGTTTTAATAATATCTTTTACGCTGTCGTATTGATGAGTCGCAAGGAAATATTCGGTTGGTCCCTGACAAACGTCTCTCGTTCCCCAAGCAGCTCCGCCGTATTGCTCGAGACCGTGTGGAACGGAATAGTGAACGAGCATATTGTGCGTATACCACCAGGAGATTGCGTTTACTTTTTCAACAGATTCTTGATTAGCAGGTAGTGACAAAGCAAATCCATTCATCACGCCTTTGTAATACGTTTGATAACGTGATTTTTCAAGGTCGAAATCAAGCTCCTCGAAATGGTCGAATTCGCCAACTAAAGACCCTTCCACCGTTAAGGCCCAGTTACTCGTGTTGTTGATTTCTAAAGAAACGAGTGAGGCTTCTTTTAGTTTAGATACAATCATATCAGCCCCATGAAGTTTAAAACGATAAGCAAGATTAGGATGTACATGGGCACTGTCAGAAGTTGAATCTGCTGCAACGATAAATGAATTGTCGTTTTCAACCTCTAAGTGGAAAGGAGCATCATATTCATTGTTATTCATCGTTATTTGATTGGTGACCATGAAATCATACGTCTTATTATGTGAAGAAGAAACATGCAAAGTTACTGCTTTTTTATCAACAACAGTAAAGCTCGTAATGGTCAGTTCGTCGTCAGCAAGCTTATAGATCCAGCGAGCATAATTGAATCCTAGTTCGTAAACAGCTGGCATCGTCAATAATTGATACTCGCCATCAAGTTTTACATAAATACGCTGACCCGATGTCTTCATGATATTTAAGGGATTGCGAACATTGGATAATAGTTTGTTCATCGATGTATTTCCTAAAACGAGCTGGGCATTAAATACGCCCGGCATATAAGAAGTGGAAGTGATGACCGGTTCACCGAGTTGATGATTTTCTCCACTCATCAGGATATGGCCATGTGAACGTTCTAATTGAAGCTCTTTTTCTTTCATCACAACATGTTCATACGTTGGTGTAAAGAAGGATAACAATGACTCGCCATCCCATTCTTCTAATAGTTTCTCTGGATAAAGCGCATCAAGCTCAGCTGATGTCATCGCCGAAGATGAAATGGTTCCGGCTCCTGAGAAAGCTAGATCATGAGGTGAATCAATCGTCTTAAATGAAACCTCTTCTTTCTCTATTCCATCCCAAGCATGTTGGATTTCTTGTATAAATATTGGGCTCTTCACTGCATTTGGATGGTGGCTAGCAAGCGCACCATAAAATACAAAATAAGTCTTCCCTGTGAGACTTATTTTTTCACTTTGTAGAGCTGTATAAGCAAATTCATATTGATACGTTTCATTCGCTAAAGAAGCCTTCGTCAAAGCTTCGGGGATATCGGTTTCTTTGTAACTTAAACCGAAAAATTGAAATCCATCTGTAGAGTAGCCGATATTTTTCTCTAATGATCCTTGTTGAAGGTAAGGGAAGTCGTCACCTTGTTGCTGATTTTGCCGTGTGCACACGGTAAAACCAGACGTATCTTCAAATACGGCATGGTCTAAGTACTGAGCGTTATATGCTTCGTTAGAACGAAGCGCATTTAGGTGAGCCACTCCTACATCTTGTCCATACACCAAGTCCACATCAAGCTGTTCTCCGTCTAAGTTTACTTCCCAAAACCACATTTGTTCATTGGCCAAATGGAAGATCACTTCATAGTCAATCCCGGGAACAGTTCCAGCCCATTTTGCCTTATTTGCAGAAGTCGAAAAAGTACTCGTCGATTTCACACCAAGAAGGGGGTAGAAGTCTATTTTGTCGTTACTAAAAATGCGCAAGAAAATATTATTGATTGAGCCGTCGATAGCATTACCAATAAGCTGGTTAACCATCATGTTTTTATGGGAGATAGTTGATACATCTCCTGAGGGAAGAAAATTCACTTGTGTATCACCAGTTTGAAGTTGGTATGTCTTAGTTGTATTTGCAGTCATGGTTAGTTCCTCCCTTGTGATATCAATTGGAATGAATGTGAAAGGACATCTTTGCTATTCGTTCCTACATATAAAACGAATGAGCCATTATCACTCTTAAATGAAAGGTCCGCATGGTGGTAACGAAGTTGATCTTCGGTAATCGTAAAGGTCACTTGTTGCGTTTCGCCAGGCTCGAGTATAATGCTTTGGAAGCCTTTTAATTCTTTCAATGGTCGAACTACTTCTCCAACGACATCTTGAATATAAAACTGAACAATTTCTTCACCAGTGAAGTGACCAATATTTGAAACAGACACAGTCGCTGTGATTTCAGAGTCCTTCGTTAGTTGAGTCGAAGTAAGTTCAAGGTCTGAATAGCTAAACTGCGTATAACTTAGTCCGAAGCCGAAAGGGTACAACGGATCGTTTGGTGCATCTAGATATTGAGATACATAGCGTTCTTGTGCATCGGGTGCACCTTGTGGTCGACCTGTATTGAAGTGATTATAGTAAACGGGTACTTGTCCAACGCTATCAGGGAAAGACATCGTCAGTTTTCCTGAAGGAATTGTTACACCATAAAGAAGGTCTACAAGTGCATTTCCGCCTTCACTTCCTGGGTACCACGCTTCAAGCACGGCATCACTGTATTCAATGACTCCATGAAGGTCGAGTGGACGTCCGTTAAATAAAAGCGTAATAATTGGTTTTCCACAAGTGGCTAATGCTTTAAGTAACTCCAGTTGAGGAGCGGGTAATTGAATGTTCGTTCGACAACCTGCTTCGCCACTCATTTCACTATCTTCACCAACTGCGACAACGATTACATCAGCATTCGACGCTGCTTGAACAGCTTCTTCCAGCTGTTGTTGTGTAATCGTTTCTACATGGCAACCAGTGGCAACATTCAGCTGATTAGTAGGAAGATGTTTTTCAAATGCTTGCTTTAATGTCACGGCTTCTTCTCTAACCCCAAGTGCTGACCAAGGCCCTAAAATATCGCYGCTATCCGCAAATGGTCCGATTAATGCAATATTCTTGTTGCTAGTAAGAGGGAGTATGTGATTGTCGTTTTTCAATAGAACACAAGATTTGGTTGCGAGTTCACGTGATACTTGAAGATGATCTGGATGGCTGACCACTTGTTCTTCAAGCTCCACATCAGCGCCCCTATAAGGTTGTTCAAATAATCCGAGTTTCTCTTTTAATGTAAGAATGCGAAGAACTGATTCGTCAATTATGCTTTCCTCAATCGCACCTTCCGTCACAAGTTCAGCTAAATGTTGAACATAACAGGCAGTCATCATTTCAATATCGACACCCGCTTTTATTGCTTTCAATGCGGCTTCTTTGTCATCTTCAGCAACGCCATGAGGAATCAATTCCTTTACGGCGCCCCAATCCGAGATTAGAACGCCATCAAAGCCCCATTCTTCACGAAGTAGACTTCTCATTAACTTCTCATTACCTGTTGCAGGAATGMCATCTACTGTATTAAACGCAGTCATGACCATTTCACAACCTTCATCAAGAGCGGCTTTATAGGCAGGGAGATACGATTCTCTAAGTTGTCTTTCTGAAAGATCCACAGTGTTGTAATCTCGACCTGCTTCAGCAGCCCCATAAGCGGCGAAATGTTTGACACAAGCAGCTACAGATTGAAGGTCGTTTGATAAGTCTTGCCCTTGAAATCCATTGACAAAGGCTTTCGCGAATACTTGATTTAAATAAGGATCTTCACCTGTCGATTCCATCACGCGTCCCCAACGAGGGTCACGGACTAAATCGACCATTGGAGCAAATGTAACATGTACACCAGAAACTGCGGCTTCTTTTGCTGCGATTTCTGCACTTTTTTGAGCAAGCTCAGTGTCCCAACTACATGCGATTGCTAAAGGCACTGGGAAAATGGTTTTGTATCCATGAATAATATCCGCCATGAACAACAGAGGGATACCAAGTCGATTATTTTCTAGATGTTTCTTTTGAATCGAAATTACTTCAGCAGCACCCGAGACACCGAGTACGGAACCAGCGTGTTCAATATTTTCGCCGCTGATCGGCATTGCAGCCATCGGTCCGGTTATATGCCCTTGCTCAGTTGAGCCTTTGAAGAAAGGTCCTGCAAGCTGAAGTAACTGAGCGATTTTTTCATTTAATGTCATCTGTTTCATCAGGCTTTGAATGGTTGAAGTAGTCATTAAATAACCTCCATCTACTATATTTTGTGAAACGTTTCACTTTGACGTGATCTATACGATTCTTCCTTATTACAATATAAAAGGGATACATTCAACTGTATCGAATAGCTTAATAGTAGAACTATATTCAGAACAAAGATAGGGATTTAAGGACTGTATATAGTTATTTTCAAATAATAGGAGAAATATATTCTAACCCATGCTGTGTTTTCCATTATGTAAATGGAAATAATTAATTATTTCGAAAAACAGTTGTAAGCGTATTCAATTTTCATTATAATAGAATTATCGAAACGTTTCAACAGCGTAACGATTATATTTATTAAATGATAATATGATGGTTTCAAAGATTCGTTTATTCACACAAGACCAAAATAGAAAAGGAGATGGAAATCAAATGAAGAAAAAAGGATTGGTTTACTCGACGGTTTTAGCAGTTGCATTATCAGGTATTTTAGCTGGTTGTGGTAACGGGGAAAAAGGTAGCGAAGATGGAGACAAAACATTATCAGTCTGGGCAATGGGCGGAGAAGGTAAGTTGCTAAGTGAAATGACAGCAAAATTTGAAGAAGAAAACCCAGGTTTGGATGTAAAAGTACAAGCTATTCCTTGGGAATCTGCTCACGATAAGCTATTAACAGCTGTAGCATCGGGCAATGGTCCTGACGTATTACAACTAGGGACAACATGGGTTTCAGAATTTGCAGATGCAGGTGCCTTGCTTGATCTAACTGAACATATGGAAGATCACCCTGAATTTGATCCTGAAAACTATTTTGAAGGTGCTCAATCTTCCATGATGTATGACGATAAAGTGATTGGTATTCCTTGGTATGTAGAAACACGTACGATGTACTATCGCACCGATTTATTAGAAGAAGTAGGGTATTCAGAGCCTCCAGCTACATGGGATGAACTAAAAGA
>NZ_JBFUKT010000080.1:0-17326 GCF_056400705.1 Paenisporosarcina sp. P5_A11 | reverse complement strand
AAGATACGTCGTATAAGCACCTTCAGGCATTGATTGTTCACGATTTTGAATAACTTGTACTAAGTTTGCTAATATCCCAAAACTTCCAACTGCTTGAACAGGTGTTATGATTTCTTTATGAAAACAACTAACTTCACCAGTATGGCATGCCGGTCCTTTAGGGAGCACTTCAACTACAAGAGAATCTTCATCACAATCTGCTCTTATCGCAATGACATGTTGCGTGTTTCCACTCGTTGCACCTTTATTCCACAATTCTTGTCGAGATCGACTAAAAAACCAAGTTTGATTTGTCTCAATTGTTTTTTTTAGTGACCCTAGATTCATAAATGCCACCGTAAGAACTTCTTTTGTTTGTGCATGTTGGACTACTACTGGAATCAGTCCACTTTCATCAAATTTTAAGGATTCTAATGCGAATTCATTCATCTAACTGACACTCCTTTCTCTCTCAAGACACTCTTCACTTCTTTTACACTTGTTTCTTTATAATGAAAAATAGAGGCCGCGAGTGCCGCATCTACGTCGGTTTGGGTAAATACATCATAAAAATGTTGAGCATTTCCCGCTCCACCGCTGGCAATTACAGGAACACTGACAGCGTCCCGGACTGCTTTCGTTAAAGCTATATCAAATCCACTTTTTTCACCATCTTGATTCATAGACGTAAGCAGGATTTCTCCAGCACCTAAACGAGTGGCTTCTTGCGCCCATTTAACAGCAGTCCATTTTGTTACACGACGACCACCATGTGTATATACCATCCATGTGTCATCTGTTTCTGACCATTTGGCGTCAATTGCTACTACTATACATTGAGAACCAAAAAATGCTGCACCTTCTGTAATTAATTCAGGACGTTCTATTGCTGATGTATTTACCGATACTTTATCGGCTCCAGCACGTAACATTTTTTTCATATCTTCAAGAGTTCGTATTCCACCACCAACTGTAAATGGAATGGCAAGTTCAGCTGCGGATTGACGTACTACATCGACCATCGTTTCTTTGCCTTCATGAGAAGCAGAAATATCTAAAAAGACTAATTCATCTGCTCCATGTTCATCATAAAACTTTGCAAGTTCTACTGGATCTCCAGCGTCACGTAGCGATACAAATTGAACACCTTTAACAACACGACCCTCTTTTACATCTAAACAAGGAATGATTCGTTTTGTTAACATGAAGTCACCTCTCGTAATGCTTGTGGTAAGGTGAATCGATTTTCATAAAGCGCTTTGCCAATAATAACTCCGCCAATTTTTGATTGAGTTGCTGCTTGTGCCACTTGACTGACGTCAGAAAGCGAACTTATACCACCAGAAACAATTACTTCTGCACCTGTTGCTTCAGCGAGTAATTCATTCGCCAAAATATTGGGTCCTGTTAATGTACCGTCTGTTGCAATATCTGTGAAAATAAACACTTTGGCACCGTGTTTTGAAAAATATTGCCCTACTTCAATTGCAGACTTCGTGGACGTCTCTAGCCAACCATGGGTTGCGACCATGCCATCTTTCGCATCTAGTCCTATGACGATTCGTTCTGAACCAAATTTCTGAATAAACGACACGGCTAACTCTGGTTGCTGAATTGCTAAGCTTCCTATAATGACACGTGTCACCCCATTATCAAGATAATGTTTCACATCTTCTTCAGTACGAATCCCGCCACCTATTTGAACATTCACACCTAACTCTGTCGCTGCACGAATGACATCCTTATCGTGAATACGTTTGCCGTCTTTTGCTCCATCTAAATCAACCATATGTATCCACTTTGCTCCTTGCTTTGCAAAGGACTCAGCCATTTCAAAAGGAGAGTCTGCATAAATGGTTTCTTGATTGTAATCACCCTTAAACAATCGTACACACTTGCCTCCACGCATATCAATTGCTGGATATATGTCAATCGATGTCATAATCGATCTCTCCTCTCCTGAACTTGTTGAATCCATTTAGCCAACAAGTATTTACCAAACGGTCCTGACTTTTCCGGATGAAACTGCATGCCTGTGAAATTGTCTTTTTGAACGAGACCAGGTACGAAATGACCAGCATATGTACTACTTGCAACTACTTCATTTTGTCGTGTATTTTGAGCTAAATAAGAGTGCACGAAGTATACATGTGTTGAGTCTTCTTTTTCAAGACCATTTAGCCATTCTGGTTGATGTGCAAAAGATAGTGGATTCCAACCCATATGAGGAATTCTCACTTGATGTTGTTGTGAATCCAGTGCATCAAACTTTTGAATATTGCCCTTAAAAATGCCTAACCCTTTAGTTAAGCCATTTTCTTTACTATCTTCATACAGCAGTTGCATACCTAAACAAATACCTAGCAGTGGTTTATTCGTTTTTGCAAGATCTTTAATATAATCATCCAAACCAAATTCACTTAATTTATTCATTGCATCGGGATATGCCCCTACACCTGGTAACAGGTAGCCATCCATTTGATCTAGCGTATTAATATCGGCCGTAATGAATACTTCACATTCGAGTCGAAGCAAGGCCTGTTCGACGCTATATAAGTTACCCATCCCATAATCAATTACACCAATCTTCATGTCAATAACCCTTTCGTAGAAGGCACGCCTTTTACACGTGGGTCGATTGAGACAGCTTCATCAAGTGCTCTGGCTAAAGCTTTGAAAATAGCTTCAATTATATGATGAGTATTGTGACCGTAGTGTACAATAACATGCACATTCATTCGTGCTTCAAGTGCAAACTTCCAGAGAAACTCATGAACAAGTTCAGTGTCGAAATTGCCGACTTTTTCATTTGGAAGAACAGCTCTATACTCAAGGTGTGGACGGTTTGAACAATCTATCAC
Source organism: Paenisporosarcina sp. P5_A11 (assembly GCF_056400705.1). NCBI lineage: Bacteria > Bacillati > Bacillota > Bacilli > Caryophanales > Caryophanaceae > Paenisporosarcina > Paenisporosarcina sp. P5_A11. The sequence goes on along the minus strand of NZ_JBFUKT010000080.1, from coordinate 14,486 downwards.
TACTTGAGCCAACGCATCATCCATAGGGACAAACGCATTCCCATATCGACGAATTCCTTTTTTATCACCTAGTGCTTCTTTTATTACTTGTCCTAATACAATTCCAATATCTTCAGTTGTATGATGATCATCTATATGTGTATCTCCAGAAGCTTGAATGGTCGCATCAAAGAAGCCGTGTTTGACAAATAAATCGAGCATATGGTCCATAAAAGGAACGCCTGTATCTATCGTCGCTTGTCCTTCTCCGTCAAGTTTAAGTGTGATATTCACTTGTGTTTCATTTGTTTTTCTATTAATAGTTGCTTCACGTGACATGATTAGTCCATCTCCTTTGTCCATCCTCGGGATTCTACTGCTCGTGCATGACCTTCTAAACCTTCCATTCTTGCAAGACGGGCTATTTTTGGTGCGTGCTGCTGCCAAGTCTTTTCTGTGTAATAAATGATACTTGTCTTTTTAATAAAATCATCTACTGAAAGCGGACTTGAAAAACGAGCTGTGCTATTCGTCGGTAAGACATGATTTGTTCCAGCAAAGTAATCTCCAATTGGTTCTGAACTGTAGCGTCCAATGAAAATCGCCCCAGCATGACGAATTTGTTGGGCAACTTCTTTAGAGTTTTTCGTCATGATTTCTAAATGCTCAGGTGCTAATTTATTTACTGCTTCCACAATATCTTCTAGTGTCTTAGCAACATATATTTTTCCGAAATTTTCAATTGAAGCACGAGCAATTTTTTCACGCGGGAGCTTTGTAAGTTGTTTTTCAACTTCATGTGCAACTTCATGTGCGAAAAAATCACTTGTTGTTAGTAATATTGGACAAGCCATTGGATCATGTTCTGCTTGAGATAATAAATCTGCCGCTACTTCATCTGCATATGCTGTTTCATCAGCAATGATTGCTATCTCACTAGGACCAGCAATCATATCAATAGCAACTACTCCATAAACTTCGCGTTTAGCAAGTGCTACAAAAACATTCCCCGGACCGGTTATTTTATCCACTGCCTTGATTGACTCTGTGCCATATGCCAATGCCGCAATTGCCTGAGCACCACCAATTTTATAAATTTCTTTAACCCCTAAAATTGACGCGGCAACTAACACCGCATTAGGCAAGGCACCTTGATTGTTCGGAGGAGAAACAATGACAATCCGTTCCACACCGGCCACTTGAGCCGGAATTACATTCATTAACACCGATGATGGGTAAGCCGCGGAACCTCCTGGAACATATAGACCTACAGCATCTAGAGGGCTCACACGCTGTCCGATAAACGAGTCATTTTCCACATCCACCTCATAAGGTGAACGCTTTTGTTTTTCATGAAAAACTCGAATATTATGGGCAGCTTCTTCTAAATCCTTTTGAAGGTCAGGGTCAAAATTAGCCTTTGCATGATTGATTTCTTCTATAGAAACGCGGAAATCCTGTAATTTAACGCCGTCCCACTTCTCGCTGTATTCTGCAATAGCTACGTCACCACGATTGTGTACATCAGCTAATACCAATTTAACCGTCTGCAATTGTTCTGCGTTACCCATTTCTATTGGTCGTTTTAATGAAATATCTTTTGATAAAGAAACGATTTGCATGTTACTTCCTCCTTACTCCATTGAATCTTTCAGCCGTTTCACCATATCTCGAATTCGTTCACTTTTTAGTCGGTAACTGACTGGATTAGCAATTAATCTAGATGTTACATCCACAATGTGTTCGTATTCAACTAATCCATTTTCCTTCAATGTTCTACCTGTTGATACGATATCTACAATTCGATCGGCAAGGCCAATCATGGGCGCCAATTCAATTGAACCATTCAAACCGATAATTTCGACTTGCTCGCCTTTTTCTTTATAAAAATTAGAAGCAATCTCTGGATATTTCGTTGCTACTCGAGGAGCAATATCATTCATAATCGTATTTGGTAAGCCAGCCGATGCGATATAGCATTGACTAATTTTTAAATCAAGCAATTCATGCACGCTACGTTTTTGCTCTAATAATACATCTTTGCCCGCTATTCCGATATCTGCTACCCCATGTTCTACATAAACGGGGACATCCATTGGTTTTGCTAAAATAAATCGAATTCTTTCATCAGGAACTTCAACGATAAGTTTTCGAGAATCTTCTAAATCATCGGGTAACTGAAAACCTGCTTTTTGAAGCAAAACATACGCTTCTTCAAAAATGCGTCCTTTCGGCATCGCAATTGTCAGTTCACTCATTATTGCCATCTCCTTCTATTAACCACACCACATCCGTAAAGTTTGCTAGAAAAGCTTCCTTGTCTTCAACATTCCCTATAAATTGTAAAGTCGTACGAATCCCTTGATTTCTTAATTTTTTCGCTTTATGAACAGCATTCACGTAATTAGCTGAATCAAAAAAGATTAGGGTATGAGGTTCGCGCTTCATTGTAGTAGTCATCACTTCAAGCAGTCGATCAACTCGTAATCCAAATCCAGTCGCACCTACATCGGAATTGAATTCTTGTAATAACCCATCATAGCGACCACCATTACCAATAGCGAAGCCTGAGCCACTCGCAAAAACCTCGAATAACATCCCTGTGTAATAACTCATTTCACTCGTTAGTGTCAAATCATATGTGACTAACTTTGCAAGTCCTGCATTTTCTAATAACGAGGACAATTCGCTAAGATAAGAATACATTGTGACTTGTGAATCATTCGTTTCATCAATAAATGGACGTAACTGCTGAATTGATTGCACATTAGAAGCCTGTCCAATAAATTCAATAAAACGCTGCTCCTCTTCATTTGAAAGTCCAAATGTTCTCACCGCTTCTTCAAAGCCAACCATATTTTTCTCAACTAGTAATTTACGCAATTCAATCACTTGTTGATCTGATTGTGTAAGCTGTGTCAAAATGGATTGCAATAATCCCGCATGTCCAACTGTTAACCGATACGAATTTATCCCCAATTCCTGAACCAATTCAGAAGCCGTGATAATCATTTCTGCATCTGCAAAAACAGAATCATCGCCGATTAACTCCACTCCCATTTGTTCAAATTCAGCTGGTCTCCCACCTTCATGTTCTTGTGCACGAAAGACATTCGCAAAATAAGCAAGTCGTAATGGGATTTGTTCTTTTAATAGTTTAGATGTTGCGACACGAACTATTGGCGTCGTCATATCAGGTCTTAAAACCAATGTCTCTCCTTGACGATCTACTAATTTAAATAAAGATGAGTCTGGAATGGCGGATGCTTTTCCAACCGTCTCATAATACTCAACTGTGGGCGTTTTAATAAAATCAAAACCACGCAATTGGAAAAATCGTCTACCAATACCACGTACCTTTTCCTTTTTCTCATTAATTAAAGGGAAAGAGTCTCTCATACCAAGTGGTTTTTCAAATTTTCGTATAGGTGTCATTCATTACACACTTCCTAAATAAGGATATTTTACTTTAGTACACTAGCATGCTACTATAATGAAATAAAATTTATTTTACCGTATATGACCAGGTGCGTCAATACAAAAGACCCCATGAAGCATTGGAAATCTCTTCATGAGGTCTTTTCTGATTACAAACGACGGGTCGCCATTTCTTCAGCTGTATAAATTACTTTCATCGGGTTTCCACCGACAAAACTTCCTGCTTGAACATCTTTATGCACTAAAGTTGCTGCCGAAACAATGGCACCATCCCCTATATTTACTCCTGGTAAAATCGTCGAATTTGCCCCAATAAGAACCTGATCTCCAATCACAACGTCTCCAATGCGATATTCATCTATCAAGTACTCATGTGCCAAAAGAGTTGTATTATAGCCAATGATCGAATTTTGTCCTATTTTTATTCTTTCTGGAAACATCACATCTGGCATAACCATTAAAGCGAATGAAGTTTGGTCTCCAATCTTCATATGTAAATAGCGACGATAAAGGAAGTTTTTGAATGGCAATGAAGGACTATATCTCCCTAGTTGTATAACGATAAAATTTTTCATCACTTTCCATAACGACACTGTCTTATAAATATGCCAAAGTGAGTTTGCACCTTCGACAGGAAAACGTTCCGTCCTTCTCATACCGATGGAGCCTCTACAATCTCAAGTAATTCTGAAATATGTTGCAACATATAGTTTGGCTTAAAAGTTGCTAAATATGCTTCTCCCTTAACGGTCCATGAAACCCCAGCAGTACGAACAAAAGCATTTTGACCACCTTCGATATCATGCGAGTTATCACCTATCATTAATGCTTCTTCTGGCTTTGCATTTAATCTATCAAGAGCTAACAAAATGGGTTCAGGATCTGGTTTTGGATTAACCACGTCATCCAAAGCAATTACTACTTCAAATACATCCTCTATCCCCATTAACTTTAAACCACGGCAAATAATATCATGCTTTTTCGTTGAAACAATGGCCATTTTAACTCCGCGTGCTTTTAATAAGCGAAGTGTTTCACTTACACCATCAAATTCGACCGCCATCTGATCGTGCATTTCAATATTCCATGCACGATATTCCAGAATCAAATCTTCAGTTAAACCTTCGTCAATGTTATCGAATGTTTGTTTCAAAGATGGTCCAATAAAGTGTAGGACATCTTCTCTAGTGAAACGTTCTGGATACCTTTTACCCAAAACACTTAAAAAAGTTTGTATAATGAGCTCATTCGTATCAAGCAAAGTTCCATCAAAATCGAAAAGAAGTGTAGTAATCGGTTGAGTAATCATGCAGTAAATACTTCCTTTCGTTTCGTTTGTTCAGCTCTTTTCCATATCGTCGCAACCAAAATCGTTAATACAAATGCTATGCCAAGTCTTAATAAGAATAATGGCCAGATTGGGATTCCAAGTGGAATAAAGATAAGAGTATCTTCTACAACTGCGTGACAGGCGACTAAAAAGATAAAAACAAGCGTTGCATCTTTTTTACTTACACCGTCATCTTGAACAGCTTGAATCATTACACCTGCACCAAATGCTAAGCCAATGACCAACCCTGAAACAAGTGTCATTGATGCATTAGGTTCAATGCCAAGCACTTTCGTGAAAGGTGCAAGCTTTTGTGAAAACTTTTGTAAATACTGTTTATCTTTTAAGTATTGAATAACAATCATAAGTGGAATAACTACCATTGCAAGCTGTAATACCCCAAAACTAGCTTTTTGTAACCCTAATAAAACAATCTCCATCCAGCCTTCTGGAAGATCAGACACTTTAGGCGCCATACCATACTGCGCAATATCCGAACCACCTGACCAAACTAGGTTAATTACAATTGCTGAAATGGCTGCTAGTCCGAAACGTACGAGCAAGACTACCCATAGTTTAACCCCAACTTTTAAGGCCACTCCTGTTTCGATAAAGATATTATGTGAAAAGGACAACATGACAGCTAAAATAAAGACTTCTTTTACCGTTAATTCTAATGATAGAATTCCAGCTATCCCTGCATACAAGTTAAGTACATTTCCTAAAACAAATGGAATCGCAGCATCTCCCCGTAATCCAAATATGCCCATTATAGGTGATACAAATTCGATAATCCATGGCAACACTGGTGTATGCTGCAAAATAACGAGCAACAGTGTTATGGGAAATATAATCTTGCTTAGTGTCCAAGAAGTATTTAATCCAGCTCGTAACCCAGTTTTTAGTGTAGACATCTTTATAACACCTCACTTATTCGTCTTTATACCGCACTGGTTCTTTAATCGTCACGCGTCGATATACGATTATGATAACTGCTACAACTAATGCAATAATTGACACTACTTGAGCGGTGCGAATTTCACCAATTAAGTAGAGACTATCAGTACGCAGTCCTTCTATAAAGTATCTTCCGAATGAGTACCAAATGATATAGAATAAAAACATTTCTCCACGTAATAAGTTGACACGACGTAACAAGATTAAGATTATGACGCCAGTAAAATTCCACAACGATTCATATAAAAATGTGGGGTGATAATAGGTGCCATCAATACGCATTTGATTAATAATCCAATCCGGTAAAAACAAATTTTCTAAGAAAGCACGTGAAACTGGGCCACCATGAGCTTCTTGGTTAATAAAGTTACCCCAGCGCCCGATTGTTTGACCAATTAAAATACTAGGCGCCGCAATATCTGCTAATTTCAAAAATGATACATTACGTTTCCTTGTAAATACATAAGCGGTGATAAATGAGACAATTAATGCTCCGTGTATTGCTAGGCCACCTTCCCATACTTGAAGAATTTGACCAGGATTTTGTGAATAATATTCCCATTTCGAGAAAACGTAGTACATTCGGGCACCTAAAATCGCTAATGGTACAGCCCAAATTAATAAATCAGTTAAAAAATCCGGATGAAACTTTCTTTTCACCATTTCTCTTTGTGCTACAAGAAAAGCCAGGACGATCCCACACGCGATAATTACTCCGTACCATCGTACGTCTATCGGTCCTAAAGAAATGGCAATCGGATCAATTGCTCCAAGTAAAAAATTCATGTTATACCCCTTCCATACTGTTGACTTTAATATGTAGCATCTTCGTTTTGACTAATCACATCATTTAAACGGTTGGAGAATTCTTCTGCAGCATTGACACCCATTCGTTTCAAACGGTAATTCATAGCTGCTACTTCAATAATAACTGCTAAGTTTCGACCAGGTCGAACGGGAATTGTCATTTTAGTCAAATCTGTATCGATAATTTTCATTTTCTCTTCTTCGATTCCTAGTCGGTCATATGTCTTGTTTTTATCCCAAATTTCTAAATCAATAACAATTGAAATTCGTTTAAAACTACGCACGGCACTAGCGCCAAATAAAGTCATAATGTCGATAATTCCAATTCCACGAATTTCAAGTAAATGTTCAATAAGTTTTGGGGCATTTCCAATCAGCGTATTTTCTGCTTCTTGTCTAATCTCCACGCAATCATCAGCAACGAGTCGATGGCCCCTTTTCACAAGTTCCAATGCCGTCTCACTTTTACCCACACCGCTTTTCCCAGTAATTAAGATTCCTACACCATAAATATCCACAAGGACACCATGTACTGCTGTCGTAGGTGCTAGTTTACTTTCAAGAAAGTTTGTCAGCAAACTTGAAAAACGAGTGGTGGCCATTTTGGCTGTGAGGACGGGCACATGTTCTTCATTTGAAGCAATCTTTAATTCTTCTGGTACCTTCATATCATGCGAAATGATAATTGCAGGTGTTTCAGGTGAACATAATTTTTTCATTCGATCTATTCGTTCATGAGGCAACAACATATCATAAAATGATAGTTCTGTTTTGCCAAGTAGTTGGACGCGGTTAGCAGGATAGTGTGTAAAATAACCAGCCATTTCTAAACCTGGACGTGAAATATCACTGATGGCGATATGTCTGCCGATGCCCTCTTGACCACTAACAAGTTTTAAATCAAACATTTCCATAACGTCTTTCGTAGTCACTTGCTCCAAAAACATCACCTACTTTCTTCGAAATTCGAATTAACCGATATGTTCTTTATTTTATCATGCGGACTGAAAATTGAAATGAATTTCTCTTTACGTTGTCTCTTTTCCAGTATTTCTTCCTATTTAAGCTTTAGGAGGGATGTATAATGAAGAAAATTATTGTTGATGCAGGACATGGACCACATACAGCTGGCAAACGATCGCCTGATGGAACACTTAGAGAATTTATGTTTAATGAAGCTGTAGCTATTCGAGTCAAGAAACTTTTAACTGCCGAAGGGCTTACGGTCATCTTTTCTCATGATAATAGCCGAGACGTGGCTCTGTCGGAGAGAATTTCTTTAGCAAACAAATTAAAGGTGGATGCATTTATCTCGATTCATGCGAATGCGTATGGAACAGACTGGAATACAGCAAATGGAATTGAAACCTACACATGTTTACAACCTAGTAAAGCTTCAGTAATAATGGCAACCCATGTTCAGCAAGCATTGCAAATGCGCACCTACAGAAAAGATCGAGGAATTAAAAAAGGCAATTTTGCAGTACTGCGTGAAACGACCATGCCGGCTATATTAATTGAGTGTGGATTTATGACCAATACAGAGGAAGCGAAATTATTAAAGAGTACAGATTATCAACAACAATGTGCACAAGCAATTGCTTTTGGTGTCCTATGTTGTTTGACATAAAATAGCAAGGATCCTTTTTCCGAACATCGGCTATACACTTACCCGGTATTCGGTTTTTTTGTTCATTCTTAAATCATAAGAGCTTAAATAACTTCTATATAAAGAACAACTTCAAATATTTTACGTCTTTAATGCATGTATTCATGAGGTTATACTTGATGGAGGATTTCGGTATATAATTAAACAATAAGTGAAGTCTATAATAAAAAGTATGAAACGAAGAAAAGAGGTTGGTTGAATGGTTCGAATCGGAGTAGTTGGTACTAATATGATTACAGAAAGATTACTTGAAGCAGCAAATGCTGTAGAAGATTTTGAACTAACAGCAGTTTATTCTCGCACGAGAGAGCAGGCAGAAAAATTTGCAAGCAACTACGGAGTAACAAAACTATTTACAAACCTAGAAGAAATGGCAGGTAGTGAAGAAATTGATGCAGTGTATATTGCTACCCCCAACTCTTTTCACGCTGAACAAGCTCTTTTATTTTTACAAAATGGCAAACATGTATTATGTGAAAAACCTTTGGCAGCTAATGCAGCCGAAGTAAGCAAGATGATCCAAGCTGCAAAAGATCATAATGTCCTATTAATGGAAGCCATGAAATCAACATTACTTCCAAACTTCAAAATTATTCAAGATAACTTACATAGAATTGGTCCTATTCGTAGATACTTTGCTAGTTATTGTCAATATTCTTCTCGTTATGATAAGTACAAAGAAGGAATTGTACTCAATGCTTTTAATCCAAAGTTTGCGAATGGAGCATTAATGGACCTTGGTGTTTATTGTTTGTATCCACTTATCACTTTGTTTGGTGAACCCAATGAAGTAAAAGCAACTGGCATAATGCTTGATTCAGGTGTAGATGGTGAAGGTAGCGTCGTTCTAAAATATGACGATAAAGATGCGGTTGTCATGTATTCTAAAATATCCAATTCTTCTTTACCAAGCGAAATTCAAGGCGAAAACGGCAGCATGATTATAGATAAAATTAGCTCTCCTGAAAAAGTTGAAATTCACTACAATGACGGGACTCATGAACAATTAACTATCGCACAATCTTATCCCGCTATGTATTATGAAGTAAAAGAATTTGTTGATTTAATCAACAAAGGGAAAATGGAGTCCGATATTAACTCATTTGCAAACTCATATACTACAATGTTAGTGGTGGATAGAGTGCGGGCTGAAATAGGTCTTAAATATCCGAGTGATGAAAAATTAACAAAAAAAAGTTAGTTGCTTGACTATTTTCTATGAAAGAATTTCTGCTATACCCTTTTTTCATACAAGTAGTTTTTATAGTCCCTATTAAAAAAAGTCATGTTAGCAACAGTTGGAAAATTGCTAACATGACTTTTTACTATATTAATCTCTTCATTAATTTTTTAACATGTTCTAGTAACATCGTTTTCTATATTACTGAATGTTATCGAATATGAAAATGTTATTTGGTTAAACGATTCATAAGAGCAATTTTCTCAGCTTCAAAACCCGGTTTACCAAGTAAAGCAAACATATTCTTCTTGTATGCTTCGACTCCAGGTTGATCAAATGGGTTCACTCCAAGCAAATATCCGCTTATCCCGCAGGCTTTTTCAAAAAAGTAAACCATCTCACCGTAAGTGTATTCATTCAATTCATCAAATTCAATTACTAGGTTAGGTACTCCCCCGTCTATATGGGCCAACAGAGTACCTTGGAATGCATTTTTATTGACTTCATCCATAGTCTTACCAGCCAAGAAATTTAATCCATCAGTGTCTTCCATATCCTCTTGAATTGTCACTTCAATTCGAGGTTTCTTCACCTGTAGAACCGTCTCTATAAGGTTCCGTCTACCTTCCTGTACATATTGCCCCATTGAATGTAGATCGGTTGAAAAATCAACGGCAGCAGGAAAAAGACCTTTTTGATCTTTCCCTTCACTTTCGCCAAACAACTGTTTCCACCATTCAGATACATAATGAAGTGAAGGCTCATAGTTAACCAGTAATTCAATGACTTTCCCTTTATTGTAAAGTGCATTTCGAACTGCAGCATACTGATAACTAGCATTAGTAGAGAGATCGGGATTGTTGTATTTAAGAGCAGCAGCTGCTGCCCCTTCCATCATTTGATCAATATTTAGTCCTGCTACAGCTATCGATAATAGACCGACTGCTGTAAGAACAGAATATCTTCCGCCTACATCATCAGGAATAACAAAAGTTTCATAGCCTTCTTTATCCGCAAGCTCTTTTAATGCGCCTTTTGACTGATCAGTGGTAGCGAAAATACGATTTTTCGCCTCTTCTTTTCCGTATTTTTTCTCCATATAATCGCGGAAAATACGGAAAGCAAGGGCTGGTTCTGTAGTTGTTCCTGATTTAGAAATGATATTGACAGAGATATCTTTACCTTCTAATAGCTCAAATAAATGGGTTAGATACGTAGAGCTAATATTTTGACCGGCAAAATAAACTTGTGTTTGATCATTCATTTGGTTATGAAAACTATGGGACAGAGCTTCAATAGCCGCTCTAGCGCCTAGATATGAACCTCCAATGCCGATTACAATAAGAGCATCTGAATGGTTCTTGATTCTCTCTGCAGCTTGTTTGATTCTCACAAATTCATTCTTATCATAATTGATTGGCAAATCAACCCAACCAAGGAAATCAGACCCTGGTCCTTTCTTTTCATGAAGCATATCATGTGCCACTTTTACAAATTCACTTAGATTATCCACTTCACTCTTTTCCATAAAATTTAAATCTTTTCTGGATATAGCTGTTTGTTCAACTAACAGTAGGCGTTATTGACTCATCCTTCATTTGAAGTTTCATATTATGCCTTCTTTTCTACAGCATGACCGCCAAATTCGTTTCGTAGAGCTGCTACAACTTACCTGTAAAAGTATCGTTTTCCAACGAACGGTAATGCATCAATAAGCCATAGCGATTACAGGAGTCGCAGTTTGTAGGTCCAAGGCTGTTTCGACCGTCCATTTACCTTCGCCGGAAGAATGCATAATCCCTTTAATTTCATCCTCCTCCTAAAACTATCTTCATTAACGAAGACTTCTTGATAAAATCATGTTCTTTTTATTCGTTTATAGCTTTTTTTCAACCCAATAGCCAATCGTTAACCCGGAATGATGTTTTCTATTAATGTGTATCCTACCACCATTTAAATCCGTCCACTTCCAATAATCGATTAGAAGATTCTGGTCCCATCGAACCTGATTGATATGGATGGAGTGGAAGAATATTTTCCTCAAACGCTTCTAAAATAGGTTGTACCCATTTCCAAGATAATTCAACTTCGTTCCAATGGGCGAAGAATGTAGAGTCACCACGAAGTGCATCAAATATTAAAAGTTCATACGCTTCGGGTACATCTTTTTCACTCGCTATAAAGTCAACAATTATAGGTTCTAATTTTCCGTTTACAGGGTTTTTGCTATTTAATTGCATCGAAACACCTTCATTCGGACTTATATTAATAACCAATAGATTGGGTTCAGCATTTTGGTTTTCGTTTCTATACAAATTCTTTAATGGATTTTTATATTCAATCACAATCCGTGTTGATTTTTCCATCATTCTTTTTCCAGTCCGGATATAGAATGGCACCCCATCCCAGAAAGCATTATCAATCCATAAACGAGCAGCCACAAATGTATCGTTTGTGGAAGAAGCATTGACGCCAGGTTCTTCTATATATCCAATTACGGGTTCACCCTGGATTTCCCCTAGTCCATATTGTCCGCGGACCACGTGTTCAACTACCTCTTTTTTTTGTAATGGTCGAAGAGATTCCATGACTTTTATCTTCTCAGAACGAATGTCTGTGGAGATTAACTGTGTCGGAAGGTGCATACCCGTCATCATCAACAGTTGTAGCATATGATTTTGGACCATATCACGAATCGCACCGACTTTGTCATAATAACCAGCTCTCCCTTCTACACCAACCGTCTCACTAGCGGTAATCTGAACATTGGCTATATGCTGATTGTTCCATAATGCTTGAAGTATAGGGTTGGCAAATCCTAAAGCTTCAAGGTTTTGAACCATCGGCTTTCCAAGATAATGATCTATCCGGTAAATTTCGTCTTCTTCAAAAGCATTGCTTAATTTTTCGTTTAAGTGTTGTGAAGATTTCAAGTCATGCCCAAATGGTTTTTCGATAATCAATCGTTTCCATCCATTCGGTGAGCTTAATCCACTCTCCTTGATGTTCGATGCAATTACATCAAAAAATTCAGGGGCAACTGATAAATAAAACATTCGATTTTCTGTAATTTTTCTTTCTTTTTCACTTTGTTGAACGAGTTCAAGTAACTTTTTATATTCTTCAGCATTCGTTACATTTAAACGGCTATAACGAAATGCCCTGATAAACTCTTTTATTTGGGATTTGTCATTTATCAAATGTCTAGAGTAAATTATTAACGATTCTTTTACACGTGTTTGAAAATCATCATCAGTTAATTCGCTTCTTCCCACACCAACAATCAAAAAAGAATCCGGCAATTTTTTATTTAGAAATAAATTAAACAAGGCCGGGTAGATTTTTCTCTTAGCTAAATCCCCTGTAGCCCCAAATAAAACAAAAGTCATAGAATCCACTTTTTTATTCCTCCACTTTTCAAAACATTCCTCAACTCGAAAAATGCTTATATTCTTTTTATTTTATATAAAACCAGTATTACGGCTTTTCGTTAACCTATTCTGAGTCGTATTTTTAGTACAGAAGTAAGTATAATATCTATCATCATTTATTGTAAGTACGCACTTTAATATCAGCTAGTTACATTTAACATATATAGTAACTAAAGATATACTGTATTTTCCAAATAGGTATTAAAGGTTATATGTTGTTAATGCTTAAGTCTATCGGGAGAAAATATCAATAAAAAGAATACTCTTATCAAAAGAACATGCGATATTAAAAATTGACTATTACTTGTACAGTCGTAATATACCCAAACAATGGAGATAAACACTACAATATTCATGCCAAGAGTCAAAAAGCGAGAAACCATTAATATATTACACTGCTTTATTCAATAGACAAAGTAGTTTTACTAGACAGCTTAATAAAGAACATGCGAGGATAACCTTATTGCTTTTGAAGAAAATAAATTATTAGGATGTGTTGATAAAATGAAAATGTATGATGTAACAGGAACAATTTATGAAGAAATGACCGTTTACAAGAATAAACCGGAAAAACAACCAAAATTGAATCAAGTCACGACTGGATATGTTACGGAAACTCGCCTTGAGTTAGATGTACATACAGGGACACACATTGATGCACCACTTCACATGGTTGTAGATGGTGATACGTTTGAAACAATCCCAATGGACGATCTTGTGGGGCAATGTAAAGTTTTCGATTTAACACAAGTGGACGATGGAATTTCGAAAAAAGATTTAGAAGAATTTGAGATTCAAAAAGACGATTTTGTTTTATTAAAAACGAAAAATTCTTTTGAGGAAACTTTTAATTTTGATTTCATTTATCTTGCGCAAGACGGAGCAGAATATCTTTCTCAGTTAGGTGTACGAGGTGTAGGCATAGATACACTTGGTATCGAAAGAAGTCAAGAAGGGCATCCAACCCATAAAACATTATTTGCAAAAAACATTATTATTATTGAAGGACTTCGCTTAAAGGAAATTAATCCAGGGGAATATTTTATGGTTGCTGCACCACTTAAATTAGTGGGTACAGACGGTTCACCTGCAAGAGTGTTGTTATTTGAGGGATTAAGATAAGCTTCTCTTAGCCATTTAGAATTTTATTTTTTATTAATAAGTAGATATTCTATGTATAAAATGATTGCTACCGACCTTGATGGCACATTACTCACAGATGAATTAATAATCCCGCCTGGCACTGTAAAGGCCATTCAAAAGGCAGTAGAATTAGGCACGATTGTAACGATTGCTACTGGCCGTATGTTTCCTTCTGCCAAACCGTTTGCGAAGCAACTTGGTTTAAATGTATCTCTAATTGCTTATCAGGGTGCGATTATCAAAGATGTTGATGAATTTTGCCGGTCTAGGCATTGCAATGGGTAATGGGGTAAAGGAATTGAAAGAAATCGCGGAATACATCTTCCTCACCAACAATGAAGAGGGAGTGCGCCATGTGATAGAAAAGTTCATTTTAGAGCCTATGGGCGCGATTATCAAATAAACGAGTTCATCATGTATTCTAATAATGAACGATGGTGTGTTAAAACAAAAAAATAAGCTAATTCCCTTAGAGGAATTAGCTTATTTTTGCATTATTCAGAAGAGATGTAACGAACGAGAACTGAACCGGTTTTGGCTTCACCTTTAATA
>NZ_JBFUKT010000079.1:0-13861 GCF_056400705.1 Paenisporosarcina sp. P5_A11 | reverse complement strand
CATTTACATCTCACGGATTCGTGACACGAGATGGAATTACACCATCAGAATTTCGAGATTTTGCCCATCAAGAATTCAGTCAATACCCATCGATTTCCACGTTGGAAGATAAAGTCGTTGAAATTATAAAAAAAGCTGATGGATTTACTATCAAAACAGAAATGGGGAGAGAATGGGCGACGAAAAAAGTAATTCTTGCAACCGGTGTGAAAGAGAAATTCCCGAATATACCAAACTTACGAAACTTTTATGGGAAAAGTATTTTTAACTGCCCATATTGTGATGGTTGGGAACTTAGAGATAAACCTTTAGCTTTATTTGGTGAGGTTGATTATACGTTCCATACAGCAGAAATAGTGCGGAACTGGTCGCTAGATTTAGTGATCTTCACAAATGGAAAAGAACTAACAATAAGCCATGAGAAAAAAATGAAAAAACTCGACATAAGAGTAGAGACGAGTAGGATACGTCTCCTCACTGGTAAGGATGGAATGCTACAAAAAGTTGAACTTGAAAATGGTCTCGTGATTGAAAGAGTAGGAGGATTCGTCACACCTGAACTCGTACAAGCATCTGATCTTGGGACCTTGCTAGGAGTTAAATTAAACGAAACGGGGGGCCATCACTCTGATGAAGTGGGAAAAACCAAGATAACAGGACTTTTTGTCGCGGGAGAAGCATCAAATGTGTATCCTGCTCAATTGATTATCGCTGCTGCATGTGGAGTGAAAACGGCAATGGCTGTTAATGTCGAATTAATACATGAAGGCATATTAGGAAGTGAAAAATAAGCTTTTTTAGCTTCCTTCGCTTTCTTAAAATGGTACTTATTTCTATCGCGTAATATAAAAAACCCCAAATTGTAAAGAAAAATCTTATGTTTTGTCACGGAACTGTAATGTTTAAGTGTTATTTTTATTTCTACAAACGAGAAATAAAGGAGAAAACAACTTGAAAAAATTCAGTTTCGTGTTAAGTTTCGTACTAATTTTCCTCGTCGCATTTGCTAATGACTCGGAAGCCGCTGCTTCTGTCCACACAGTTAAAAATGGTGACACATTATATAAAATATCAAAACAGTACCATGTCTCTGTCTCAACTATTAAATCTATAAACCATTTAAAGTCAGATTTAATTAAACCGAAACAAAAACTTCAATTAAAAGGTAAAGCTACAGTAAAAAAAGTTTCTAAAAAATCCGCTAAAAAATCAGTATCTCGATCTAATGACAAAGTGGTCAAAGAATTGATGGTATCTACCACAGCATACACTGCTTATTGTCGCGGTTGTTCAGGCATTACGAAAACAGGAATCAATTTAAGAAAGAATCCAAACTTAAAAGTAATTGCTGTTGATCCAAGCGTAATTAAACTTGGCACAAAAGTATATGTAGAAGGTTACGGATATGCCATCGCTGGTGATACTGGTAGTGCGATAAAAGGAAATAAAATTGATGTCTTTATGCCAAACCATTCAAGTGCTTTAAAATGGGGACGTAAAACAGTGAAAATTAAAATCTTACGATAAATTATAACGAAAGCCCACTTACCTAATTTGGTAAGTGGGCTTTTTTGAAAGATAAGAATAAACTTTGAGGCTGTTTTTTATAGTTTCGCTCATAGTCGACAAAGATCCGCTCATAGTAGACAAAAAACCGCTCATAGACGACACGAATGCGCGCATAAGACATGACAAATCTCTATCTACAACAGAGACAAGCAGCAGGAGATGCCATTTCGGCTTCTACTCCGTTTTGAACCGTGAACTACCATATTTTCAGCCGAAATTATATTTTGAACACAATTTTATCAATTATTGCGTAAATGTTACAGTAACTTGCAGGAAAACCTGCATATAGTTATGATTAAATTGTTAAAAAGTTCGATTAATCGGCTTCCTTGAAGCGACGCTCATGACCTTGAAAATCACGGCTGTCGCACTTATCTTAGGGACGATCTTGGGATTGGCTTTTGCACTGATGAAAATATCACGCTCAAAAATTTTGCAAACAATTGCTAATCTCTATATTATCATCATTCGAGGTACACCTTTGATTGTACAAATCATGTTCTTGTATTTCGGGATTACTCAACTAATTGTACTTTCTGGTTTTTGGGCACGAGCCATTGCACTAGCTATTCATAATGGTGCATACATTGCGGAAATATTCCGTGGCTCCATCCAAGGAATTGATCGTGGACAACGTGAAGCGAGTAGCTCCCTTGGGATGACCAGGGCTCAAAGCATGCGTCGCATCATTTTCCCTCAGGCATTGAACCGCTCAATTCCCCCCTTGGCAATCAATTCATCATCACGTTGAAAGACTCATCATTTCTATATCATCAGCGTGCCAGAACTATTCGCTATGGCTAACCGAGAAGCAGCACAGTCCCGTCAATCCCTGGAAACATTTCTAGTGGTTGGGGTTTACTACCTGGTCTTGGTTATGATCTTTACCTATTTACTGAAACTGTATGAAAATAAACTTAATGTCGACAAATAAGAAGGAGGGGATCATATGTTAAAAGGAACAAATATCCATAAATCGTTCGGCGATTTGGAAGTGTTGAAAGGCATTGATCTGGAAGTCGCTCCTTCGGAAGTGGTCGTCCTGGTCGGGGTCAGTGGATCCGGTAAAAGTACGCTTTTACGTTGTTTTAATTTTCTTGAACGTATCAATAAAGGGACCATTGAAGTGGATGGACAAGTAGTGGATTCCAAGAAACATAAATTATCAAATATCCGTGCCGAAGTAGGTATGGTATTTCAACATTTCAACCTTTTCCCGCATATGACAGTGCTTGAAAATGTTATTGAAGCACCAATGACTGTAAAGAAAATGAAAAAAGAAGACGCTGTTGCATTGGCAAAAGGCTTACTTGAAAAAGTAGGTTTGTCTGACAAAGCGGATGTATATCCAAGCAAATTGTCTGGTGGACAAAAACAGCGTGTTGCAATTGCTCGTTCACTAGCGATGGAACCTAAA
Organism: Paenisporosarcina sp. P5_A11; assembly: GCF_056400705.1. Lineage (NCBI taxonomy): Bacteria > Bacillati > Bacillota > Bacilli > Caryophanales > Caryophanaceae > Paenisporosarcina > Paenisporosarcina sp. P5_A11. The sequence goes on along the minus strand of NZ_JBFUKT010000079.1, from coordinate 10,875 downwards.
GTGCTTTTGTTTGATGAACCAACATCAGCACTTGATCCTGAGCTTGTAGGAGAAGTCCTAAGCGTCATGCAACAACTCGCACAAGAGGGCATGACAATGGTTGTGGTGACGCATGAAATGAAATTCGCACGTGAAGTAGCGGATCGAGTAATCATGTTGGACGAAGGACGAATCATTGAGTCTGCGGATCCAGTTACATTCTTTGAAAATCCAAGTCATGAACGAACGAAGCAATTTATTAAGTTAGTTGACTAACATAGAAAACCCCAATGTCAGTTGATAACTGACATTGGGGTTTTTTGTGAATCATTTGAGAGGAAATTCATTTTACAATGTGGCTATTATAAAGGGAATAGTCTAAAAATAAAATGAACAAAAGGAAGTTTTTAATATCTACGTCCATAAGGCATGCGTGTCGGCGGAACAACAACATTTTGAGTGATTTCTTTGTAATAAGTTCTAGGTACATCGATAATGTGTTGTCTGTTACATGTAATCAAAGGTTGAATATAAGGAACTTCCCGTTTGACATAAGAGTCCGTATAACGGCACAAAGGTGGGCAGACAATTGGTGGAATACCTGGCTGTGCGATAGGTTGGACAGCAGGGCGCGCATTAGGTTGAGCAGCAGGATACGCATTGGGTTGAGCCGCAGGATACGCAATAGGTTGATTATTCKAGCATTGACATTTTGAATGTTTCATATGACGATACATAATAAATTCACCTCCAGTCTATATCTATTAATAAATGCGGATTAAGAGGGTTTGGAAACGGCTTTTCAAATCATTTATTGCAGATGGGTTTTTGTTACCTTACAATAAGGTTTAATTAAACCTAAATGAAAGAAAGGACGAAACGAGTGTAATCATTCCTCTTTATATCTTATGAACTGAATAGAGTGAAGGGGTGTGTAACATGAACGATCGTCGTTCTTTTTATTTTCTCTGGGTTAGCCAAATGATAGCAAACGCAGGGGATGTCTTGTACATTGTAGGGCTTATTCAACTTGTTTATTTATCCAGTGGTTCTGTATTAACACTAACGCTCATTCCGTTGACGATTACGTTTTCACGTTTGATTGGGAGTTTTTTAACACCGCTCCTTTTGCATCGCTTTCCATTGCGTCGAATCTTATTGTTTTCGATGTTTAGTAAAATCGTTGTACTAAGTGCGGTCTTTTTACTTAAAGACGAAGCCATCTTGTGGATTCTATTGCTAGTCAGTATCATTGCCTTTTTAGATGGTTGGTCAACTCCAACCAGACAAGCCATGCTTCCTGAATTAGTAGGTAAATCTGCATTGCCACAAGCCAATAGTTTAGTAGCCATATCAGATAACACTGTGAACTTAGTTAGCTGGCCCCTAGGAGCTTTTTTTGTAGCTCAATTTGATGGTGGGTTGCTTATTTTAGTAACAATAGTTTTATATATATTAGGATGGTTACTGACATATGGAATTAAGTCCATCATATTTGTGAGAAAAGAAATACCCTCTTTGAAGGAACAACTTTCAGGAGGATGGAGGTATAGTTTTTCTAATAAATCCATTCGCAATGTACTTATTTTAGATATGTTAACAGCATTTGCAGGTGCCGTATGGATTTCCTCCATTTTATATGTGTACGTCGACGAAGTCCTTGATAAAAACGAAGCTTGGTGGGGATACATTAACGCCTTTTATTCAGGTGGATTTATTATTGGTGGTTACTTATTTGCGAAACTCTTAAAAATTTCTGGTCAACATATGATAATGGTTGGTTGTTTTGTCACGAGTCTTTTAACGGTGTGGTTTATTTACCCTCATGCAGCAGTTGTGGCTCTAGTTATCTCGCTTTTTCTTGGTATATTTGGTCAAATACAACTGATTGCTCAATTAACTATTTTGCAAACACATACGGAAACCGAACAACTAGGCCATGTATTTTCCGTTCAATCTGTTTTAGTAATGGGAGCTTTCGGCATTGCGACGTTTCTTTTTGGTTGGATCGCTGAAACATATGGGATTACGAGCGCCTTTTATTTGTCGGCTTTAATAATGTTAGGCACTGGATTTTTTACGGTAATACAGAAAAAAACATTAATATATTCAAAATAATTAACATGCTAAAGGACTTGAGGTGTCTCACTCAAGTCTTTTTTTATTATAGATTGGATTTTCGACCATTCAACTTGAGTTTCCGACCACTCACCGTGGATTTTCGACTATTCAAATTAGGTTTCCGACCACTTATCATGAGTTTTCAACCATTCGCTTGGAGAAGGGCACCATTCCTCTTGAGAAAGACAACATTTTCCATGCAAAGTTTCAAACATATAAAAAAAACTAGAATTAGCACATTCAAATGTTTCGTTAAATTTTTGTCGGGTAACTTGAGGAAGAGGAGTGTGACAAGATGACTACAGATGAGCGTTTGATTATCAGACTGTGAAAMCAGGAACAACAGTCTTTTGTGGAGTAATATGATCGCTACTATTTGCTTTTGTGGAAAATTTCGTACCGAACTGTTGCTGAAAATGCTATCTGTGAGGAAATCTTACAACAAATCTTCCAAGATGTATGGGCAAGACCTAATGACTTTAATAACGAAAAAAATCATCTTCTCTTAATCGAATGTTGTCAAACAAAAATCAACTTAATATCGTTACAAAAGTCGTCTTAGTAATTGAGAAAATTTGAAATATCGATTCTCCGTATGATCTCCCAAGTCCATACCTCACATCTGAAGCACGTAAAACTTCTTTTCGAAGTCAAATATATTGTCACATTTTAGCATAAAAATGTTTCACGTGGCACATTTTGTCGGATAGCATTGAATCCTACTCTTATATAGTGGAAGATAAGTTTAAATAGAAGGAGGTTTCAATTTGAAAAATCGGGACGCTGCTTACTACATAGACCATTTAAACATGGAACCACACCCAGAAGGTGGACACTTTACACGCAGTTTTTATTCGGAAGAAAAAATGAATACTTCAGAGAATAAAATCAGAAACCTCTATACGACAATCTACTTTTGTTTAAAGAGTGAAGAGGTTTCCCATTTACATCGGCTGCAATCAGATGAATTATGGTTTTTTCATGATGGGAGTTCATTAACTGTTCATGTGATTCATCCTAATGGGGAGTATAAGGCACATCAATTAGGGTTGAATTTCGAAAAAGGGGAATCACCACAAGTACTTGTTCCAAAAGGAGCTATTTTCGGGACGTCAGTTGATCAAGAAGGGTCATTTTCACTTGTAGGATGTATGGTTTCTCCAGGATTTGATTTCGAAGACTTCGAATTGTTTACACAAGAGGAACTGGTAAAATCATATCCTCAACATAAAGAAATGATTGGAAAAATGGCTTATCAAAAAATAGTTGGAGAAACTCACCTATGACGATTACCTATCGTTTTTATGAGGGACCTGAAGACTTACAAAGTCAAATCAACTTCTGGATTACAGCCACCAAAAAGCTTCCTTTTGCTTGGAAGACAACATTGTGACCAAATCAATTTATTGAACAGCAACAATTTCGCCCAAAGTCCAGATGTTTTGCTTTTGACGGTGATCAACTCATCGGTTATATGAGCTTCACGGGGAGTAGTGAGTTCGTGTCATTAGGTTATCCGTGGGTAATATCAGGGTATGAAGGGAAGGTTCAAGATGAACTTTACAATCGGATCTATGATTTCGCTGTAAGCGAAACATTTGGAGCAAAGATGTTTGCCCAGCGATTTAGAAGTGACTGGACACAACAAATTGAGTATTTCTTATCAAAAGGATTTACTGTTACAAGACGTTCAGCTTTACTTGCAAGCAGTCTTGGCAAAAAGTTAAAGTTTTGATTTTGACGTCTGGAAGACAAATGTGAAAAAATATGATGATACATCTGATGAACAATTTGCCATGATGCGTGAATACTACGGTTCAGTTGATTTCGATTTCTCTATAGCATTTGCTGGCGGAGGGTATGTCGGAGTGACGATTCGACAAGATACAAGATATGCGGAAATACTAGCTGTAGCTTGTCATCCAAACCTACAGAACTTTTCTAATATGGTCGAGATAGTCATTGGAAAATGTAAAAAAAGAGACGTAAAATTAGTCAGTATTGCCTCATCACATTTACCTCTAAAAGATTCATTAGAGAGACTAGGTTTTACCGAGCAAACTGAAGATGTCATGATGATGAAAAAGCGATCCTACTGAGTAGGTTCGCTTTTTAGGTTGTTTTCGGCAAAGTTAAACAGAAAGTGGAGCCATCTTTGCGTTATACAATAAAATGGGTGGGAAAATCTCCGAATGGTTGGTATATGAAGCGGAGTGAAAATTTATTTCTAATTGGGCTTACGGGTCAGGTTATTTGACATAACTATGAAAATAAGGGACCCCAACAAGTTAGGTTTGTAGTCCCTTATCGTTTGTTTTTATATGTTTGTACTCTTGAGGCGCTTTTTATTACCATTCAATTTCTTAAGGATTGTCCTTTGTAATCGATAAATCATGAATGTCACTTTTCGTTTCATTGGCAGATCTGAGGACTTGATTTCGAAATAGACGGTAGTCTTTGTCTTGAATAGCCAGTTTTAAAGCAATCATTCCTAGACTTTAATCATGTTGTTCTTTTGACATGAAATCTGACATGACGGTTCGCTTTCGAGGCATTCTTAAATTCAAAAAGGACGCTTAGTATGCGTTTACTCAAACCTTCCCAGTCATAATACATATTTTCATCGCCAATGATTGTATAAATAGCATGGTTAATTTCATCTAAATCCCAAAAGTCTCCACTAATTAGTGCGCCTGTAAAAATTTTCAGTATGAGTAATTGATAACATGTTATCGTCTCCTAATACTCTATTACCTTTTGGGCGTATAGTTAAGCTTTTTAAATAATACGTCTAACTCAGAGTTAGATAAATCACGCCATTCTCCGACAGGTAAGCCATCAACTTGAATATTCATAATACGAACTCGTTGCAAGCTCTTAATTTCATAACCAAGTGCAGAACACATGCGGCGTATTTGACGATTTAATCCTTGCGTTAAGGTGATTTTAAAGATATGAGTTGAGAGTTGCTCTACCTTACAAGGTAACGTCTTCGTATCTAAAATTTCTACACCTTCGGACATGTCTTTAATAAAATCTTCTGTAATTGGTTGGTTTACTTTAACGATATATTCCTTTTCATGCTCATTTTCAGCTCGCAAAATTTCATTCACAATATCCCCATCATTTGTTAATAAAATAAGCCCGTGAGAGTCTTTATCTAATCGACCAATATGGAAAATGCGGAGTGGATGATTAATATAATCCACAATATTTCCTTTTATATGACGTTCCGTTGTACTCGTTATTCCAACTGGTTTGTTGAGAGCGATATAAACATATGGATCTTCATGTTTTACCGGGTTTCCATCCGCACGCACATTGTCACCAGGTGCTACTTTACTTCCTAGTTCTGCTTTTACTCCGTTAATTGTAATCCGTCCATCTTCAATCCATTTATCAGCACCGCGTCTTGAGACAATGCCAGCTTCACTTAGAAATTTATTAATACGCATATCATCACCTGCTTTATTTAATACCTCTATTATAACGCAAAATGCGTGGTGATAAGTATTTGAAGGAGTTCGCAACATCAATGCAGTCTAAGATTAAATTATGTTAATCTTACTATAATAATCATTCGGACATCCATGAAGAAAAGGAGGGAACGAAATGAGCAATATAAATGAATTGTCATCTGATTTGAAGGAATTGCTAACGATTCAACATACGATAAAAGAATACGAGAAAAATGCTTACTTGTTTAGAGAAGGAGATACAATCAAAGGTATTTATCTTGTACAGTCTGGCAAAGTTCAAATTGGTAAAGTAACGCCAGATGGCAGGGAACTAACGCTTCGGATTTGTGGTCCGCATCAGCTCGTGGGAGAAATTACTCTTTTTTCACCGACCGCAAAATACATGTTGGATGCCAAGGCACTTGAAACAGTACAATGCGTCAAAATCACCGCCGAAGCAATAGAAGATGCACTCCCTTATAAACCAGAGTTAGCGATTACCTTGATGAAATGGATGGGGCTCAATCACCAGAAAACACAAACTCGATTCCGTGACCTCCTTTTGCATGGGAAAAGAGGAGCACTGTATTCTACGCTAATTCGAATGTCCAATAGTTATGGAGTTGAGCATGCAAATGGCATTCTCATCGATCAATTATTCACGAATCAAGAGCTCGCAAACTTTTGTGGTATGGCTAGGGAAGTAGTCAACCGTTTGCTAGGTGAATTAAAAAAAGAAGGCCATATTTCTATGTCGGAAGGCAAAATCATCATTCATGATTTAGCTCACTTAAAGAATGAAATAAAATGCGAAGACTGCCCGATAGCCTTTTGTAGAATTGACTGATTAAATGGTTACCCATAATAGGGTGGCCTTTTTTTGTGGGAAAAATCAGGTGAAACCAAATGGACACGGTTGTGTGGATATCCGGGTGACAAAGCTGAATAAATCCAGAGCGTAGCTGAAAGAAAAGCAAATATATATTTATCGACAAATAGGTGAATTCTTTGTTAATAAATCTCCAAGTGTGATAAAAGTCACAGTGTTTAAAAGGAGAATGCATTACGCTGAACGTAACCTAATTACATTTAAGGAGTGAGAATAAGTGAGCAAACCAAAACACAATCCAGAAGTAAATTTAAAAGGAACATTGGTTAGTGTTTTTATCGTTGGAATTCTTATCATCGTCATGTGGTTAGCTGTTTATTTAATGTACGTAGCAAGATAAAAGGAGAGGATTACAATGCATTTACATAAGTACGAAAAAATTTGGCTCATATTTGGACTCGTTTCACTAGTTGTATTTTTAAGTATCGTAGGAGTTAGTGCATTTTCTCATGGTCATACACCGGCTGGGGGAATGACGACAATTGATCCGAAGAAAGTAAATGAAACCGCGCCGTTTGACAAGCCAAGCGTCACCCAAATAAATGATGACACTTACCAAGTGGCAATTGTAGCAATGGCGTTTGGTTACACTGCTCCAGATTTAAAAGTTCCGGTTGGAAAAGAAATCATTTTTAAACTAACAAGTACAGATGTCGTTCATAGTTTTACAATTGATAACACAAAAGTCAACATGATGGTCGTCCCTGGTCAAATTACAACTAAGTCATACACATTCGACAAACCCGGAAAGTATTTAATTCTTTGTAATGAATATTGCGGATCTGGCCACCACTTAATGTCTACAGAAATTGAGGTGTACTAGTCATGATTGCTATAAGAGATCGTAAGTTAGCATTATGGAATATTGGAGTAGCATACATCGCCTTCTTAATTGGTACGTTATGCGGATTATTACAAGTATTTATTCGAAATGATGCACTCAAATTACCGAGTTGGTTAGATTATTATCAAATATTAACGGCACATGGCGTGCTGCTTGCACTTATTTTTACTACATTCTTTATTTTTGGTTTCTTTATTACAGGTATGAGTAAAAGTCTTGGAAGTTTCGGTCCGAAAGTCTATCTTTTCTCTTGGATTGGTTTTCTGGTAACAACAATAGGAACCGTATTAGCTACCGCCATGATTGTTTCGGGAGAAGCTTCGGTTTTATATACGTTCTATGCTCCATTGAAAGCGAGTGGTTGGTATTACGTAGGTCTTGCTTTATTCGTAGTAGGTACATGGATTAATAGTTTTGCGTTAGTTGGTCACTATATGGTTTGGCGTAAAAAGCATAAAGGTCAATTAAGTCCATTATTTGCATTCATGACGATTGCGACAATTGTCATGTGGATTATAGCGTGTTTAGGCGTTGTGGCAACTGTATTATTCCAATTCATTCCTTGGGCATTTGGATGGGTTGATACGATAAATGTTGAGTTAAGTCGCTCATTATTCTGGTATTTCGGGCATCCTTTGGTATATTTCTGGCTACTACCTGCATACATGGCATGGTATGTCATTGTACCGAAGTTAATTGGAACAAAAGTATTTAGTGATTCGCTTGCACGTTTATCATTTGTATTATTTATTCTCTTTTCTATCCCAGTTGGATTCCACCATCAGTTAACTGAACCTGGGATCTCTAATTTTTGGAAATTCCTTCAAGTTGTTTTAACGTTTATGGTAATCATTCCATCATTGATGACTGCATTCTCGATGTTTGCAACTTTTGAAATTGCAGGTCGTAAAAAAGGCGGCAAAGGACTTTTCGGATGGTTTACAAAACTTCCTTGGAAAGATGTGCGTTTTACATCCATATTTGTAGCGATGGCGTTCTTCATCCCTGGTGGAGCGGGCGGGATTATTAATGCTAGTTTCCAATTAAATGAGATAGTTCACAATACATTATGGATCGTTGGACATTTCCACATTACAGTCGGAACACCTGTAGCTATGACATTTATGGGGCTGACATTCTGGATCATTCCTTATTTAACGGGTCGTAAATTTTCAAAATCTATGCAAAAATTAGGGTTCATCCAAATTATTACATGGGCTATCGGGATGTTGTTAATGTCGACATCACAGCACATTTTAGGTTTGCTTGGCGCACCAAGACGTACTGCGTATTCTGGTTACAATAATCACCCATCCGCAATGGAATGGTTTGATGGAATTTTAAGCAATCATGTAACCATGGCAATCGGCGGAAGTATATTATTTTTATCAGCAATGATACTAATATATATTGTTGTTATGACCATGTTCATTTCTCCAAAAGCCGTTAAGGAAAGAGATTTTGTTGACTTCCCAATGGCTGAAAGTGATGTTGAGAACACACCGAAATTCTTGGAAAACTGGTGGATTTGGATTGGTATCGCCTTCGTCCTCATTATCATCGCATATGCGATTCCGTTAAGCGGTATGATTCACCATGCACCTCCAGGTTCAGAAGGTTTTAAAACATGGTAGGAGTTGAGTAAAATGGTAATCTTAATGTTAATTTGTTTATTCGTCGTCATTACTTTGGTGACGGGTATGATAATTGATTTAAATAGTTTAGATGAATAATTGAAACAAAAAAGGTTTGTGGCGAGAGTTTTCGCTACAAACCTTTTTTAGTGTTCATTTTATCGAGCTCATCTAGGAATGCAGTGCGCAAAGGATATTTTTTTTGTAAGGTATCCACTAGTAATGCGGTGACCTCATCGCCGAACAATTTCTTAAACGCCTTGATTTCCCGACATACTTGACGATAATTCGAGCGGTTGGATGCACTACTTGCTTTTTCATACAACCATAGAAGGTACAATTCTTTTGTTTCTTGCGGATACTCTGCCTTAAGCCATTGTACGTGTTCAGGTAGATTATACAAATTCACCTGACAATAGTGAAGCAGCTGGCTAAATAAATTCTCTTGTTTCAAAATGGTTGTATACACTACTGAGTACTGATGTTTGGAGTTCAAGATTGATAAAAGTTTATCAAGCACATCAGGCCATTCGTCTAGGCTATAAAGCTCTTTTAAATCGTTGAAAAATTCGATATTACCATGTGAAACTAGTTGAAAAGCAAGTTCTTTCTGATGTGCCAAGTGATTTTGCATTTTATGCAACTTATATTGGTGAATTCGCCATTTATTTACCAATCCTGGATATTCAGATTGCTCGAATTCACCTGCTAATGCGATATCCATAGCATCGTCCAAATTCTGTAAAGCAATGGCCCGTTCAATGGCTATTTCTTTAATGTCATCTAGATGTCTATTGTTTTGTAAAAATTTTTCAATAGCTTGATCATCTTGTCGAATGATCAACAAGTTGAATTGGAGAATTTTCAATTGACTGAGCTCATATCTGCTCCTATAGCCGGATTCGAATTGGATAAAAGTTTCAAGAAATTGCAAATGAAGTGACATTAAGTTGAACAATTTCTCATCTTCACATAGCGTCATCCCAGCCCTAAGCAATTCGAATTTCCAATCGGACCAATCCGTGTAAATTTTATTTTCAGAAGCTTTTATAATTTGTTTAAGCATCGAGGTCTTCTCTTGACTTGACCATGAGAAGACGCCATTGGAAATTGCATAGTGAATTTGAGATTGCAATTGTTGAATCACATCACCAAAATTCCCAGATGAATCGTCGGTGAACTGTAGTGCTTTGACGACGGGTTGCAACGTTTGAAGTCCTGTCTTAACGGCCATCTGATAACGACTCGTTTCGATGTACTGATCAATAAGAAGTATTAACTTTTCTGCTCCATGGAGTGCCATAAATGACTGACTGTAAGTAATAAATCCCCTCTGTTTAGCACAATTAATTGAAGACTGGACAATGATTTTGGATTGGCTCAGTTCATTGTTATCCAGCACATCTTCGTAACGAACTATGTGGATAGAGGATACCTTTGATTCAGCTTGAGTCGGAAGAGCGGTAACAGTATCAAGAATAGCCAGACACAGTGCAACTTGATGTTTRCAAAAATCTGTTATTGTATATGGACAGTCACAGTTGGAGGAAAGAATGTCATGTTGATCATTCACTTCCAGCTGAACTAAATATAGCTCTGTCCCCAACACTTCTGCGTGAAAAGTAGAAGTATTGCTTTTACTTAGCTTTATATGTTGGACTTGCCCATTTTGAAAATAAGATTTACCACGTTTGAAAATATAGGATGGCACCGATTGATTTAAGTCGATAAGGTTCAAAATCACACCTCCTCTCTATAATTACCTTAAACGATTATTTAATTTCTGCCAACAAACCTATTAGCATATTCTAACAACAAATATATTGTAATTTTCGATGTAATCTGACAATATAAAATAGAAGGATTTCCAAAGTTTAGGATTCTATCATTTTAATAGAATAAAGCGCATACAATGGAAATTACTACTTGTACAAATAGGAGGAACTTGAG
>NZ_JBFUKT010000078.1:0-14158 GCF_056400705.1 Paenisporosarcina sp. P5_A11 | reverse complement strand
GGCCACCGACCACTAATTATAGCTGGGGCGTGTATCCTTATTTATGAAGGCGTGGACATCGTTAAAATTTCGAATCGACTGAGACTGCAAATCCTAAAATCACGTTTGAATATTATGCCCATCTCTTACCAAACTCAGATAATGACGTAGCAGATATATTTTACAATGCGATTCAAGGCAGAGTTAATAATCTTTAATGAATTATAGGAACTTTGCAAAGGTATTTGAAGTGAGAAATCAATTTATAAAAAGTCTGTAAATCATTGATATATCAACGTTTACAGACTTTTTTTAAGTATGATCGCGATTGGCCTAGAACCAGCGACCTCCACCCCTGTCAAGGTAAAGGTCTTAGTCAGTCCTGTATCTTACCGTGGCTAAGTAAAGCCAAAAGAAAAATAGAAAACACTTAACAAAGAAAGCAACTTAAAGAAATGCTTTTTGAGAGTAGCTTTAACTTACATGCACATTCCTGTACATACGCCGCCATTAATATTTTTGATTAGCCCTAATAACCTGCTTATCTTTGCTTTATTTTACATTTTAGTAAAAAAGAAAAAGCCCTAAAATCTTGATTTAACAAGGATTCTAGGGCTTTTAATACTACACTTTGCAAAGTATAGCTATTAACGTGAGTAGTACTCAACGATTAATGATTCATTGATTTCAGCAGATAATTCGCTACGTTCTGGACGACGAATGAATGTACCAACTTTTTTGTCTGCATCGAAAGATAAGTATTCAGGAACAAAGTTGTTTACTTCCATAGACTCATTAACGATATCAAGGTTTTGAGATTTTTCACGAAGAGAAATTTCTTGACCTGCTTTTAGACGGTATGAAGGAATATCAACGCGTTTTCCATCAACCATAACGTGACCGTGGTTTACTAATTGACGAGCTCCACGACGAGTGCGTGAAAGACCTAAACGGTAAACGATGTTGTCAAGGCGAGTATCAAGAAGAATCATGAAGTTCTCACCAGATTTACCAGGCATTTTAGCCGCTTTATCGAAAAGTGTACGGAATTGACGTTCGTTTACACCATACATGTGACGAAGCTTTTGCTTCTCTTGTAATTGTAAACCGTATTCCGAGATTTTTTTACGTTGGTTAGGACCGTGTTGTCCTGGTGCGTAAGGGCGTTTTTCTAATTCTTTACCTGTACCGCTTAGTGATAGACCAAGACGACGAGATAATTTCCAAGCTGGACCTGTATAACGAGCCATGAGAGACTCCTCCTTTTAGTGGTTTTATTTTGTTGTAAAATAAGACCAGATGTATCAATCAAACTGTCATTTTATTTTCATGTACCTTCGCCCTCGCAGCCAAGGGTTACGAGATACCCCATCCAATAACCTTGGAGGAATAAAATGAAACGAATAAGACCATACAACTGCTGCTTTTATTTTACACATCCTCTATTGTATCTATTTAATAGTGTAGTGTCAAGATGAGACCTTGACAATTAAATGAAACGACTAGGGAAGTTGACCTTTTCAAAAATCTTGGAATCGAGTAAGATGGAAATGATAGGTATGAAAGCGTTTACATAAAATTAGGGGTGCTTATTATGAAAAATGAATTTATTCGAAAAGAAACAACTATTATTCACAAAGGGTATTCGTCTGAACATCATCATGATAGTTTATCCGTTCCTTTATATCAAACATCCACTTATACATTTTCCTCAGCTGAACAAGGGGAACGACGTTTTGCGGGAGAGGAATCTGGAAATATCTATTCACGTTTAGGGAATCCTACCGTTCGGATTTTAGAAGAAAGAATAGCAGAACTTGAAAATGGACAAAGTGCATTAGCGTTTGGGTCGGGGATGGCCGCAGTTAGTGCAGTACTTATTCATGTAACGAAAACAGGTGATCACATTCTTTGTTCGCGAGGAATTTACGGTTGTACATTTGGCTTACTCGAAATGATGGATGAAAAATATAATATTTCACATAGTTTTAGTGCCTTATCGACAGAACAAGAAATCGAAGCGTCAATACGACCGGAGACTGTCTGTGTATATATAGAAACACCAATAAATCCAACCATGGAACTTGTGGATTTAGAATTAGTTAATAAAGTTGCAAAAAAACATGGACTAAAAGTAATTGTTGATAATACATTCTCTTCTCCATACTTACAAAACCCACTTGATTTCGGCGCTGACTATGTGTTGCATAGTGCTACAAAATATATTAATGGTCATGGAGATGTCATTGCAGGATTATTAATAGGTAATGATGTGGATGATATGATGAATATTCGAATGACCGTTCAAAAAGACGTTGGAGGAATTATCTCACCATTTGATGCCTGGTTAATCATTAGAGGATTAAAAACACTTCACGTTAGAATGGATCGACACTCAGAAAATGCTCAACAATTGGTGTCGTTTTTACAATCAACATCAGTCGTATCTGAGATCCTCTATCCGTTTGATCCTTCACATCCGCAATATGAAATTGCCAAAAAACAAATGAAAGCTGGAGGTGGGCTCATTTCATTTAATATAAAAGGCGGCAAAAAAGCTGCACAGTTTTTTATGAATGAACTGCAACTAATTAAAATTGCTGTTAGTTTAGGGGATGCGGAAACGCTCATTCAGCATCCAGCTACGATGACACACTCCGTCATTCCAGAAGTCGAACGAGAAAAGATGGGAGTTAGCCACTCATTACTTCGACTGTCAGTAGGACTTGAGCACGTGGAAGACATTATGGCAGATTTAAAACAAGCATTTGCAAAAGTTGAAACACATTTTGCAATGACTAAATAAAACAAAAAAGGATGAAGTGGCTATCAAACCACTTCATCCTTTTAAATATGTTTCATTAATATAGAAACAAAATGTTCAAGACCTTGTTGATCTTCTTCTTGGAAACGATTCTTTTCAGGACTGTCGATATCAAGCACGCCGATAACCTCGCCATTTTTTAGTAAAGGTACGACGATTTCTGATTGTGAAGCAGCATCACATGCGATATGTCCAGGAAAAGCATGCACGTCAGGAACGATTATCGTTTCTTTTTTTGCAACAGTGGTTCCACAAACTCCTCTACCTATTGGAATTCTAATACAAGCAGGTAATCCTTGAAATGGTCCGAGGACAAGTTCATTACCATCCATCATATAAAAACCTACCCAGTTAATACGATCGAAGAATTGATTTAATAAGGCAGAAGCATTACTTAAATTAGCCATGACATTTTTCTCACCGGTTAATAATGCGTCCAGTTGTTTTGCTAACATTTCATATTGTTGTTGTGTATCTCCAGCATATGTTGATTGTTCAAACATGAAATCACCTCTTAATTATAATATTTGGAAATGGTGTTCTTTCGGGTTTTTACTTCTAGCTCGAAACATTTATTGAGTATATACGTCTTTATAAAATTGATGCAAGTCTTCTGCCCTGTGAGCGTCTGATCCAAAAACGAGTGGAATACCTAGGTCCTTTGCCAACTGAATGTATCGATGTGGGGGATAGGGTTCCAAACAAAACTGTTTGGCTAAGCCTGCACTATTTACATCCAGTTCAAATTCGTTATGTTTCATTAATTCTAATGTTTTCATAATCATTTCATGATCATCAACGATCACATTGTGGTGATGTTGAAATTTGTGAATTAATGTTGGGTGTCCAATTCGCTTTGGTTTGTATGGTCCAAGGTCACTAGAAATCGAATTTTGTACAGTCCTATAATACAGAGAATAAACGTTTTCAAGAGAGTCGAACTGTTGTACAAAAGAATTAAAAGACAGTGGTGAAAAATCAATACATGAATATTTTTTATCTTTTAGCAGGAAATGAACAGATAAAATAGAATCATCTAAGGTATGACCTATTTCATTTAATAATTGAGTAGTCTCTTTTTCAAAGCCTTCTATAAAGTCGACTTCTAATCCGATTTTAATTGAAATATCATTAGCATATTGTTTTTTTAGTTGTTGTAATTCTCCTATATATGGTTCGAGCATGTTTGGATTAAGGAAACTATCTCGAGTAGGAACAGTGTCAATAAATCCCTGAGGTGCTGGGGCGTGCTCTGTGAATGAGATATCCGTAAACCCATTCAAAATAGCTTTTTCTATGTATAATTCAAACGAGTCTTTTGTTCCGTGGGGACAAAATGGACTGTGAATGTGAGCATCTCGCTTCATTAAATGAATACCTCCCACGTATAAATGTCACTTTTTACATAAATTCGGCAAAATTCTTCTATTTTCGTCAACATATTCATTTGTTTCATGGTAAGATTACATATATAACTGGCATAGACCGTGATTTTTGGAACAGGGGGCTTACGATGAATTATATCATCATTGCAATCATCGTACTAATTGCATTACTTATTCTCTTATTTATGATGCGTCRCAAACATAATAACGAGATTGTTAGATTGGAACATGACAAACATCAAATTCAAAATAAGCCGATATTAGAAGAAATGACTAAAGTCAAACAACTTAATATGAATKGACAGACGGAAGATATGTTTGAAAACTGGCGTAATAGCTGGACTCAAGTTATGGATGTTCACATGCCGAAAATTGATTCACTATTATTCGATGCTGAGGAAAGCATAGATAGGTTCAACTTTAAACGTGCCACTTCATTGGAAAAAGAAATCGAAGAGCGGATTCAACAAAGTGATGAACAAATGTCACTAATCTTGGTGGAACTGGAACAATTGATTGGCAGCGAAGAAAAAAATCGTGTTGAAATGGACCAATTGAAAGAACAATATCGTGCAGCTCGAAAGACATTGCTCGCTCATCAACATTCATTTGGTGCAGCAGCTGTTCCACTTGAGAAAAAACTGGAACAATTCGGACCTCAATTTGATGAATACGACCGTCTGACAGAAAGCGGTAATTATTTGTTGGCACGTGAAATCGTTATTGGATTAAATCAAGAAGCTCAATTTGTTTTTAATTTATTACATGATATTCCTTCATTATTAACAGACGTGCAAAATAAGATTCCAGCTAGTATTCACGACCTTCGCAATGGACAACGTGAAATGGAAGCACACTCGTATTATTTAGAACATCTAGAATTAACGGAACAACTAAATAAGTTAGATGAAGAATTAATCATTATGAAGCAATCCATTATTCAACTCGATATTAAAGACGTTATGGTACGTGTCGAACAAATGAAAGATGAAATCGAAGCTTTCTATGACATGCTTGAAAAAGAAGTTATGGCTAAACGTTATGTTGATCAGTATCGTCAGCCTACTGAAATGAGATTGGCAGAAGTCACGAGTATTACTCGTCAAACAAGCGATGAAGCAGCTTATGTACAACAAAGTTATCGTTTACCTGAAAATCAAGCAGAAATTCCTCTTGTTTGTTTAAAGCAAATTGAAACTTTGCAAAAACGTTATGATTTAGTCGAACAACGTGCAAGTGAAGACCAATTAGCATATTCAAGCTTACAAGATGAACTAACACTTATTGCGGCTGACTTGGAGAACTTATACGAAGAACAGGATCGTTTTTCAAATAGTTTAAAGAGTTTACGTATCGATGAAAATCGAGCGCGTAAGAACTTAGATGAACTGAAGCAATTGCTCCATGAAACAGATCGAATGGTACATAAAGCGAATATGCCAGGTATACCTGAAGAAATGGATGTTCGCTTAGAAGAAGCAGAAGAACACATTTACTTAGTTATGCAGAGCCTTCAAGAAGTGCCATTGAATATGAAATTAGTGGATAGTTATTTAGCTAAAGCAGATAAGTGTATTCATGAAGTGCATGGAAAAGCGAAAGAAATGCTTGAGAACGTCTTATTGATTGAACGTATCATCCAATATGGTAACCGTTACCGAGCAAGTCATCCACGTATGAATCAGCGCTTGTTAGAAGCTGAAGCTGCATTCCGTCAACTTCGATACACAAAGGCTCTTGAAGAAGCAGCAACAGCTGTTGAAGAAGTTGAACCTGGTGCAATGAAGCGAATCGAAGTGCTTGTCAAAGAGGACGCATGGCGTTCATAATAAAGTCAGTTGAAACCACCACACAACACGTGTTGGTGGTTTTCTATTGAAAAGGAGTATAGCTGTGTATTATTTTGATCATAGTGCAACGACAAAACCACATAAAGAAGTTTTGGAAACATTTATTAGAGTGAATGAAGAATTTTATGCAAATCCTGCCTCGATTCATGAACTGGGAGTGGAAGCGAACACTCTTTTATCGCGGGCAAGAAAACAAGTTGCAGATATGCTCGGAACTGATGAAACAAGAGTTATTTTCACTTCAGGTGGAACCGAGTCTAATCACTTTGCCATTCAAGGAGTAGCTAAAAATTTAAATTCTCGTGGCAAACATATTATTACTTCAAGTATTGAACATCCGTCAGTTTTAGAAGCGATGAAGCAATTAGAGCGCCAAGGTTTTGAAGTGGAAATTTTACCTGTTAATGAAAAAGGGTTGATTTCAGTTGATGAAGTAAAAGCTTGTTTACGAAAAGATACGATTTTGGTCAGTATTATGCATATAAATAATGAACTTGGCAGCATACAACCAATAAAGGAATTAGCAAATATGATTCATCAATATAGCCGCGCAGTATTTCATGTAGATGCCATTCAAAGTTTCGGGAAATATCCTGTGTCATTTGATAAACTTGGTGTTGATGTTTTAACCTTGTCCGCACATAAATTCAATGGCTTAAAAGGATCAGGAATTGTTGCATGGAAAGGTCATGTATCCTTCGAACCAGTCATTGTTGGCGGTGGACAAGAGTTTGGATTACGAAGTGGCACGGTTCCAGTGGCACAAGCGGTGTCGTTTGCAAAAGCCATGAGACTTGCTTTTGAAAATCAATCTCATATGCTTTCAAAATATATACAATGGAACGAAAAACTAAGAAGTTCTTTCCGAGGATATCGAAATGTTCGAATACTTTCTGCTGATGAAGCAGCTGCTCATATTTTAACAATTAGTGTCCGTCACTTAAAAGGAGAAGTACTAGTAAATGCTTTGCAAGCTAAAGAAATCATCGTTTCAACTTCGAGTGCTTGTTCGTCAAAACAAACAAAAACTAGTCATGTTATTGAATCAATCGGATTACCAGATGACTATATCCGTGGAGTCATTCGCATAAGTTTAGGCACAAGTAATACGGAT
Organism: Paenisporosarcina sp. P5_A11; assembly: GCF_056400705.1. Classification (NCBI taxonomy): domain Bacteria; kingdom Bacillati; phylum Bacillota; class Bacilli; order Caryophanales; family Caryophanaceae; genus Paenisporosarcina; species Paenisporosarcina sp. P5_A11. Next base: position 7,006 of record NZ_JBFUKT010000078.1, on the reverse strand, counting down.
CAACAAATAGATTATTTTACCGAAAATTTTTCAACAATTATGAAGCAAGTTAAAGGAGAATAATTCAAAATGGAATGGAAAGAACTATTAATACGTTATGGTGAATTGTCTACAAAAGGAAGAAATCGCAATGCATTTACAGGTCGCTTACGGGATAATATCCGTTATGCTTTTGCTGATTTGCCAAAGTTTCAAATTATTACCGAGCGGGATCGGATGTTTATTCGACCAAATGAACAAGAAACGATGGATCAATTAATCGAGCGGTTGCCAAAAATTTTCGGCATTCAGTCTTTTAGCCCAGTTGCTTCATGTAGCTTGGATTTAGAAGATATTAAACAAACTGCAGTAAAAGTTGTAGAATCATTAGACCGTGTAGATAAAACATTTAAAGTTACGGTAAAGCGTTCTTATAAACCATTTGAGATGGAAACAAATGAATTACAACAATTTGTGGGCTCACATGTTTTGCGTAATTTCCCAGACATAAAAGTTCAAATGAAAAAACCAGATATTGATTTAGTAGTAGAAGTTAGAAGAGATGCTGTGTATATGATGGCTCAAGTTATTCCGGGTGCTGGAGGTTTACCGATTGGATCAAATGGTAAATCTATTCTTATGTTATCAGGTGGAATTGACAGTCCTGTTGCAGGGTACCAAATGTTAAAACGTGGTGTTCGTTTGGATGCTATTCATTTTTATAGTCCACCATATACGAGTGAACTTTCGAAAGAAAAAGTGATGGAATTAGCTGATAAATTAAGTCGATTTGGTGCATCCGTTAAACTTCATATCATTCCTTTTACAGCAATCCAACAAGAAATTCAAAAACAAATTCCAAGTAATGTATCAATGACGACTACTCGGAGAATGATGTTAAGAATTACAGATCTTGTTAGAGAAGAAACAGGAGCTTTAGCAATCATTACAGGTGAAAGTCTAGGACAAGTAGCTAGTCAAACATTAGAAAGCTTAACAGCTATTAATGCTGTTTCCACTACACCGGTTTTGCGTCCACTTATTGCATTTGATAAGCTAGACATTATTAAAATTGCTCAAGAAATTGATACTTACGAAGTATCAATCCGCCCATACGAAGATTGCTGCACGATATTTACACCTTCAAGTCCAAAAACAAAGCCGAAACTTGAAAAAGTTGAATTTTATGAGAGCTTCAAATCTTTTGATGACCTTATTGCAGAAGCTGTGAGCGAACGTGAAGTTATGATGTTCCCTAAAAAGAAACAAGATAAATTCTCTGGCTTACTATAATAGATTTACCATGAATTACTACTTCTTGTGAATGCATGAATTCGCCAATCCGGCACATTCTATATTCACAAGGAGGTGACACAGACATGGCAAATCAAAGTTCAAATCAACTAGCCGTTCCTGGCGTAAAACAAGCATTAGATCAAATGAAATATGAAATCGCATCAGAGTTTGGTGTACAGCTTGGACCAGATGCTACAGCGCGTGCTAACGGATCCGTTGGCGGAGAAATTACTAAGCGTCTAGTACAAATGGCAGAGCAACAATTAAATGGCGGTTACCAAAAATAATAAATTTTTCATAAACCGGTAGCGAAAGCTGCCGGTTTTATTATTGTAATAAAATGATTTATGTTATCTGAAAAAAATGTTTTTTTTGAAAAATCAGTATTATATATCGTATAATGAAGGAGGAGAAAAAACATCAAGGGGGAAACAAAATGAATCATGAACATTTAATCGCACCATTAACGTATAACTTGGTCGAAGAATTCGAAAAATATGCATCAGAAGAAAAACGTTTAGCGTTAATTTGGAAGAGCGAAAATGGTGATTCAAAAGAAATTACATACAAAGAATTAATGAGCCTAGCAAATCAAGCAGCCAATGTTTTTACTCAGAGTGGATTAATACAAGGTGATGTTGTTTTAATCATGGTGCCTCGTTTAATTGAAGCTTATGTGACCTATATTGGTGCACTTAAAGCAGGTCTTGTTGTAATTCCAAGCTCAGAAATGCTTAGAGCAAAAGATATTGATTACCGATTAGTACATAGTGAAGCAAAAGCAATCGTCGCATATGAGCCATTCATCAATCAATTTGAACAAGTGGAAAATTTGGATGGACTAACTCAATTCGTTATTGGTCAAGGAAGTAATGCATGGGTCTCATTAACATCTGAAATGACAAAAGCATCAACTGAATTTATTGCAGTTGAAACAAAAAATTCCGACATGGCATTTTTATCGTACACGAGTGGTACGACTGGAAATCCAAAAGGTGTCGTACACACTCATGGCTGGGCTTACGCACATTTAAGAACTTCAGCCGAACATTGGCTTGGTATTAATGAAGGAGACATCGTTTGGGCAACAGCTAGCCCAGGTTGGCAAAAGTGGATTTGGAGTCCTTTCCTCGCAACTCTTGGCAGTGGTGCCACTGGTTTTGTCTATCATGGCAAATTTGAACCAAAAGTCTATTTAAATTTACTTAATCAGTACAAAGTAAATGTATTATGTTGTACACCTACTGAGTATCGTATTATGGCAAAAGTAGAAGGATTATCGGATTATAATATATCATCCCTTCATAGCGCTGTGTCAGCAGGGGAACCTTTAAACCGTGAAGTTATTGATACCTTTAGAAGAGAGTTTGATTTAGAGGTCCGAGATGGTTATGGTCAAACGGAAAATACTTTATTAGTAGGAACGATGAAAGGTATGGAAGCGAGACCAGGTTCAATGGGAAAACCTACACCTGGAAACCAAGTAGAAATCATCAATGAATTCGGAGAGGTTAGTGCAACTGGAGAAGTGGGGGATATTGCAGTTCATATTGATACACCCGCTTTGTTTAAATCGTACTTAAAAGATCCAGAACGTACAAATATGCAATTTAGAGGAAAGTATTACATTACTGGTGATAAAGCTTCTCGAGACGCGGATGGCTACTTCTGGTTTGAAGGCCGTGGAGACGATATTATCATCAGTGCAGGATACACCATCGGACCGTTTGAAGTGGAAGACGCTTTAGTAAAACATCCTTCTGTAAAAGAGTGTGCTGTGATCGGAAGTCCAGATGAAATTCGTGGAAGTATTGTAAAAGCATACGTTGTTTTAATCGATTCAGCAAAAGCTTCAGATGAACTTGTTAAAGAACTCCAAGACCATGTTAAACAGTTAACAGCACCGTATAAGTACCCACGGGAAGTTACGTTTATTGAAGATTTACCAAAAACCGCTTCGGGTAAAATACGACGTATTGAGCTTCGTAATCAAGTACAAACGAAATAATGCCAATCAACTATTCTTAAAACCTTTCAAAAAGGTTTTTAAGAATAGTTTTTTTCGTTTACTTTCCCTCAATTGGGTTCTATAATGAGATATATTTCGAGAGTCAAACTAATGAGGTGAAAATGTGTTAGAAAACGAACGTCAAGGTGTCATTTGGGCTCTTGGAGCGTATGTAGTTTGGGGTGTTCTCCCAATCTATTGGAAATGGTTAGGTCACGTACCGAGTAGTGAAATAATAACAAGTCGTGTCATTTGGGCATTTGTGTTTACCATGCTTTTTGTCGTGATTATGAGGAATAGCAAACTGTTACTAGTAGATATTCGGACATTATGGCAAAATCAAAAAGCATTTTGGAGTCTGTTTTTTGCTTCAGCATTAATATCAGGCAACTGGTTTTTATACATTTGGGCTGTAAATAACAATCATTTAGTAGAAACAAGTTTAGGGTATTACATTAACCCGTTGATTTCTGTCATGCTTGGTATTTTCTTTTTAAAAGAACGTCTGACAAGTGCACAAAAGTTAGCTGTTGTGATTGCTTTAATTGGTGTCATTATTTTAACTATTTCGTATGGTCGGTTCCCATGGCTGGCTATGGCACTTGCTATTAGTTTTGCGATATATGGTCTAATGAAAAAAACCATTCCTCTAGATGCAGTTCGTGGTTTAGCAATCGAAACATTATTTATTCTTCCATTTGCGCTGATTTATTATATCTATCTATTTGTCTCGGACCAAGCTATCATGTTTCATAATAATCTTCAGACAGATATATTATTAGTATTTACGGGTGCTGCAACGGCCATTCCACTAGTTCTTTTTGCAAAAGGAGCGCAAAGAATGCCATTATACATGGTCGGATTTTTACAATATATTGCCCCAACATGTATGTTGTTTTTAGGTGTTATAATTTATGATGAAACTTTTAATGCAATTGACTTATTATCATTCTCTTTAATTTGGCTTGCACTCATCCTATTTACTGTTTCAAAAGTGATGGAAGCTAGAACAAGAAAACTCAAATTAGCGAAACTATAAAAAGCAGACGAGAGGAAGATTCTCGTCTGCTTTTCTTGTTTTAACTCCGTTGTTCTTTTAGGCTATGTTAAAGAATGCTGTTGCGCCTAGCATGCCGCAAGAGCGTGAAGAATGAGACCCACAAKTATRTGGTTTTCATACTTGTTGGCTCATGCGGAACGTGCGGCAAGCGCAAATGTGCGATAAGCAACAGTATGTTAAAAAAATCCTTTATAAAATTTCGGCTGATTCTTGCTTTCTTTATTGTTAGGCTTTCCTAAGAATGCTGTCGATAATGAATTAAAAACGAAAGAGTACATTTGCGCAAGCATGCCGCAAGAGCGTGAAGAATGAGTCCCGCAAGTATGTGATTTTCAAACTTAATGGCTCATGCGGACGTGCGGCTAGCGCAAAGGTACGTTAACAACAGTATAGTTAACAAAGCCTTCTTTTAAAGATACGTTCGTTTCACTTTTTCCCAAAACGAATTATTTTTTAATTTCACAGTTTTCACAACGCGATCGCTTAATTCAATATTCACAGAATCTACATGTTGAATACTTAATGATTCATTGTCCATGCCCATTGTTGGAAAGTCATTTCCGTTTTCTTGTAAGCGTAAGGTTAATTGGCGTTGACCACTTAATATGAATGAAGAGCCAAGTGTTCGGTATTTATTGCTGTTCACAGAAGCTAGTTCTGAAACTTGGAAACAAGGTAGCAATGGATCAACTACTGCCCCATCCACAGATTTATTATAAGCCGTACTTCCAGTAGGAGTCGCAATGATCATTCCATCTCCACGGAAAGTTTCAAACTGCAAACCATCTATTATCACATCGAGTACGAAGGTCTTAATAATGTTTGAGCGTATACTAAATTCATTCAAACAATAAAAAGGTGGATTGTCATCTACAATAACTTGTAAAATAGGATAACGACGTACTTCAATTTCCGAGTGTTGAACTGCATTAATCATTGTCTCCATCTCATGAAAATGGAAATCACAATACATACTGAGAGTACCTGTTGTAGAAATGCCTGCGTATAAACAGTCTTGACGGAACCCCGTTTTGCGAACGGCTTGAAGGAATGCACCATCTCCTCCTAAGCTAACAATAATGTTTGCATGTTTCGCATCGTCAACTGGAGTGAACCCATAGTTCGTGATCATTTTTGAAAGGAGCAATTTTTTCTGCATAGAGTCTTCATCATGTTTGGAATAAATAAAAATATGTGTGCGTTCGGACAATACTGTCACGACCTTTCATTACATGCTTGTGGCTATTTTAGCATGTTCTGAAACATTTTTGAATTGTTTACGTAATACGTTAAGAGTAGAAAAGGGGGAACGTTTAAATGAATACAAAACGTTGGATAGCTTTAGGTGCTGCTGCACTATTATTTGGTTTGTCTATTATTGTTAATATCGCATTTTTTGCGTTTAGTAATGATTGGACATCAAATTTTGAAGACATGTTAGCTGTAACCGAGAGTGATTATAGCGAAACAGTATTAGAAGTAGGAGATGTTTCAAAAAGAATAGCTGTGTTAACCGTGGATGGAGTGATTCAAGACACTGGTGGTGCTACTTCTCTTTTTGGTGCTCAAGGTTACGATCATCAATTTTTTATGAATCAATTAGAAATGATTAAAGAAGACAAAACAATTAAAGCGGTCGTTTTACAAGTGAATTCACCAGGTGGTGGAGTTGTAGAATCCGCACAAATTTACGATAAAATTAAAGAAGTTCAAGAAGAATCTAAAATTCCGTTTTATGTATCAATGGGAAGTATGGCTGCTTCAGGCGGATACTATATTGCGGCTCCTGCAAATAAAATCTTCCTAAATAAAGAAACTTTAACAGGCTCAATAGGCGTAATCATGGAAAGCGTAAACTACGGCAAGCTTGCTGAAAAATATGGCGTAGACTTCGTAACCATTAAAACTGGGCCATATAAAGACATTATGAGTCCAACGCGTGATATGACAAAAGATGAGCGAGCGATGTTGCAAGATATGATTAATGAATCGTATGAATCATTCGTAGATATTATTGAGCAAGGGCGTGGCATGACAGAGGCTGAAGTGAAAGCGGTAGCTGATGGGCGTATTATGAATGGACGTCAAGCAATCGAAGCAGGGCTTGCAGATGATTATGGTTACCTAGAAGATGTTATTAAAGCAGTCCGCAAAGACTTTAAATTAGAAGATGCTGAAGTGATGGAATATGGATACAACCAAGGATTGACTAGTCTGTTTTCAATGAAAGCACAGTCACTGTTTGGTGGAGATGTTGAAACACAATTGATTGGACGTTTACTTTCCGACTATAATGCACCCCGTATGATGTACTTATACGGTGAGAAGTGAGGAGGAACCTTAGATGACTGATCGACATGATTCATTTGAGCAAGAAACTAATGTAGAAACAGAAGTCCAAAGCGTTCCACAAAAGCCTACTTACACAAATAAAAAACGCGAGAGTTATTCTCATAAGCCTGCAGGATTTTGGGTACGTTTCTGGGCGTATTTAATGGATTTACTCGTCATTTCATCCATTTCTTCAATTATCATCTATCCACTATTTCGTATCTTTGGATGGGATGTACAAGGCACAACGTGGTATGCACCAATCGGCTTTTTAACAGGGGTCATTTTTTATGCTTATTTCGTTGTCATGACTAAATTCTTTAAACAAACAG
>NZ_JBFUKT010000077.1:0-14171 GCF_056400705.1 Paenisporosarcina sp. P5_A11 | reverse complement strand
GAACTACCTGAAGGGATTACGATTATCGCGACAGGCCCTTTGACTTCTCCAGCTTTAGCAGAGAAAATTCAACAACTTACAGGTCAAGATTACTTGTACTTTTATGATGCTGCAGCACCTATTGTTGAAAAAGACAGTATCGATATGGATAAGGTGTATGTGAAATCTCGCTATGACAAAGGGGAAGCGGCTTACATTAATTGTCCGATGACAGAAGAACAATTTGACCGTTTTTATGAGGCTTTGATATCTGCTGAAGTAGTTCCATTAAAAGAATTTGAAAAAGAAATATATTTTGAAGGCTGTATGCCATTTGAAGTGATGGCTGAACGAGGGAAGAAGACCTTACTTTTTGGCCCAATGAAGCCAGTAGGTCTTGAAGATCCTAAAACCGGGAAAGTCCCATATGCGGTTGTTCAGTTAAGACAAGACGATGCAGCAGGCACTTTATATAACATTGTTGGTTTTCAGACACATTTAAAATGGGGACCTCAAAAAGAAGTTTTGAAATTAATTCCAGGACTCGAAAATATTGAAATTGTGCGTTATGGAGTGATGCATCGCAACACTTTTATCAATTCACCACGTGTTTTAAAACCAACATACCAACTGAAAACAAATGATCAATTGTTCTTTGCGGGACAAATGACAGGTGTTGAAGGATACGTTGAATCAGCGGGTAGTGGCTTATTAGCAGGCATTAACGCTGCTAAGTTAGCACTCGGAGAAGAGTTATTAATATTCCCAGAGGAAACGGCTTTAGGTAGTATGGCACGATACATTACTGAAGCGGATCCAAGGAATTTCCAACCAATGAACGTTAACTTCGGATTATTCCCTGATTTACCAAGACGTTACAAATTGAAAGAAAAACGTGGGGAAAAGCAAGCTGAACGAGCACTTGGCACAATTCGAAATTTTATGAATTCACAATCGATATAATTGCTGAAAGCCTCTAGTTATTGTTATAATCTAGAGGCTTTTTACTTTGACATATTAAATTCGTAAAAGATGCATTGTTACAGGTGTTTCGCTAAATAGGTGCTTTAGCTACTTCAAATGTTTACAGTTCTTCACGCTTTTACTATTTGGAGGTGAACACACATGTCTCCGTCAGAAGCTTTATCTCAATTTAAAAGCTACATTCAACTTGAAAAAAATTATTCAGAACACACTGTTCGTGAATATGAATCTGATCTACTCTACTTTTTCGAATTTTTACAATCCGAAGGAATAAAAAGTCTACATGACGTTGAATATATACACGCGAGGCTATATGTCACGAAACTGTACGATGAATCACTTTCACGTACCTCGATTTCAAGAAAAATTTCGGCGATTCGCTCATTCTTTAAGTTTGGTAACCGAGAATTCGGTTTGAAAGAAGATGCCTTTCGCTCGTTATATCATCCCAAAAAAGAGGAACGACTTCCTCATTTTTTTTATGAAGAAGAATTACAACAAATATTTCAGGCAACGGAAGGCGATGAACATATGTCACTTCGCAACCGTGCGATACTTGAACTGTTGTATGCTACAGGAATTCGTGTAAGTGAATTAACGTCATTAGAAGAACGGGATATTGATAATCGTCTAGGCATCTTGCGTGTAATGGGCAAGGGTCGTAAAGAGAGATATGTTCCGTTTGGTCAATTTGCTCAAGATGCATTGGAACACTATATGGAATTGTCACGTCCTATGTTAATGAAACACTCTAACCACAGCTTTATATTTACAAATATGCGTGGCATGCCATTGACGCCACGGGGTGTAAGATATATACTGAGCGACTTGGTAAAGAAAGCATCATTGCATACGAAAATTTATCCGCATATGTTGAGACATACATTTGCAACGCATTTGCTAAATAACGGTGCAGACTTGCGATCAGTGCAAGAATTGCTAGGACATAGTCATTTATCTTCAACGCAAGTTTACACACACGTAACGAAAGAACATTTACGAAAAACTTATATGAATGCACATCCTAGAGCATAATATAGGGGATGAGCTAAACGAGAGGTGAACATCTTGGGAGAAATACATGCAACCACGATATTTGCAATTCAGCATAAAGGGAAATCTGCGATGGCTGGAGATGGTCAAGTTACATTAGGCAATCAAGTCGTTATGAAGCATACTGCAAAAAAAGTAAGACGTCTTTACAATGGTCAAGTCCTTGCAGGTTTTGCAGGTTCAGTAGCGGACGCATTTACTTTATTTGAAATGTTTGAAGCGAAATTGATGGAATATGATGGTAACTTGCAAAGAGCCGCTGTCGAACTTGCGCAACAATGGCGAGGCGATAAAATGTTACGCAGACTTGAAGCGATGTTGCTTGTGATGAATGAAGAGACTTTATTATTAGTTTCTGGTACGGGTGAAGTGATCGAACCGGATGATGGGATTTTAGCCATAGGGTCTGGTGGGAATTTTGCTTTAGCAGCTGGACGCGCATTAAAACAATATGCTGGTGAAACAATGAATGCAAAAGAAATTGCTAAAGCCGCGTTGACTACTGCTGCAGACATTTGTGTATTTACGAATCATCAAATTATTGTGGAGGCGTTGAATGAATGACTAAACAACAATTGACACCAAAGCAAATAACTGAGCATTTAGATCGTTTTATTGTAGGACAAAAAGAAGCTAAAAAATCTGTAGCAGTTGCACTACGTAATCGCTACCGTAGAAGTTTATTGACTGCAGAGATGAAAAACGAAGTGATCCCTAAAAATATTCTGATGATTGGTCCTACTGGTGTGGGTAAAACTGAAATTGCAAGAAGAATTGCTAAGTTAAATAACGCACCATTTATCAAAGTAGAGGCAACCAAGTTTACAGAAGTAGGGTATGTTGGACGTGACGTTGAATCAATGGTTCGTGATTTAACAGAAGCGGCCGTTCGTATTGTCAAAGAAGAAATGACTGAAGACGTAAAAGATCAAGCCGAACGTTTAGCTAATGATGCTATTGTTCGTCTGCTTGTGCCGTCTTTGAAAAAGAAACATAATGCTCAAAATCCATTTGAAATGATATTTGGACAAAAAGCAGAAACAGATGAAGCTGTAACCGATGATACAGAGATTCGTTTAAAACGTTCACAAATCGCAGAAGATTTGAGAGACGGGAAGCTTGAAGACGAATGGGTAAACGTAGAAGTTACCGAACAAGCGCCTTCTATGTTTGATGCATTCCAAGGTTCGGGTATGGAAAACATGGGCCAAAATATGCAAGATGCTTTATCTAACTTAATGCCAAAGAAAAAGAAAAAGAGACGTTTACAAGTTAAAGATGCTCGTCGAGTGTTGACGATAGAAGAAGCAAGTAAACTAATTGATTCTGAAGAAATGGCTCAAAAGTCAGTTGAGCGTGCAGAGCAAACTGGTATTATATTTATTGATGAAATTGATAAGATAGCAAGTAAAGGTGGCAATGGTTCATCTGCAGATGTTTCTCGAGAAGGTGTGCAACGCGATATTTTGCCAATCGTAGAAGGATCTACAGTACAAACCAAATACGGTGCTGTGAAAACAGACTTTATGTTGTTCATTGCAGCTGGAGCTTTCCATACAGCAAAACCATCTGATTTAATTCCAGAATTACAAGGTCGCTTTCCGGTTCGTGTTGAACTTGAGAAATTGACCAAAGAAGATTTTGTCCGTATTTTGAAAGAGCCAGATCATTCGTTGATTCGTCAATATAAAGCGTTACTTGATACTGAAGGTGTAACTTTAGACTTCACAGATAGTGCGATTGAAAGAATTGCTGAAATTGCAACCGAAGTAAATCAAGAGACGGATAATATTGGGGCTCGACGTTTGCATACGATTTTAGAGAAGTTGCTAGAAGAGCTGTCATTTGAAGCTTCTGAAATTTCACCGGCACATATTGACATCACAGCTGCATATGTCGATCAAAAACTCGGAAACATCGTAAAAAACAAAGATTTGTCACAATTTATTCTTTGATTTGAATTTTATCTATATCCAAAACAATTAAAAACCTTTAGAATATTTAATAAATAGCTACAACCATTATAGGAGGAAACATTCATGAATTTATTAGGAAAAACAAGAAAGATCAACTCAATGCTACAAGCTTCAGCAGGTAAACAAGTAAACTTTAAAGAAATGGCAACAACACTTAGCGGTGTTATCGAATGTAACGTGTTCATTCTTAGCCGTAAAGGAAAATTATTAGGATTTGAGATTAATCAACAAATCGAAAATGAACGTATGATTCAAATGATGGAAGAACGTCAATTCCCAGAAGCATATACAAAAAACCTTTTCAACGTAAACGAAACATCTTCTAACTTAGATGTATATAGCGAACACACAGTGTTCCCTATAGAAAATCGTGAATTGTTTAAAGATGGTTTGACAACGATTGTTCCAATCATTGGTGGCGGAGATCGTTTAGGAACTTTAATTCTTGGACGTTTAAAAAATGAATTCCATGACGATGATTTAATTCTTGGTGAATATGGTGCTACAGTTGTTGGGATGGAAATCCTTCGTGAAAAATCAGAACAAATCGAAGTTGAAGCACGTACGAAAGCTGTTGTTCAAATGGCAATTAACTCATTATCATACAGTGAGTTAGAAGCAATTGAACATATCTTCGAAGAGCTTGATGGCAACGAAGGCTTACTTGTGGCTTCTAAAATTGCTGACCGTGTTGGAATTACACGTTCAGTAATCGTTAACGCTTTACGTAAATTAGAAAGTGCTGGCGTTATCGAATCACGTTCTTTAGGAATGAAAGGGACGTATATTAAAGTATTAAACGACAAATTCTTAAACGAATTAGCTCAACTAAAACTTAAATAAGTACAAGCTAACAATCACAGGGCTCAGTCCTTGTGGTTGTTTTTTATATGGAGTAGAAAGACTTGTGATATAGACATATCTGATTTTCTAGTTATGGTCTCAAACACGTCTCATTCCCTAGTCAACTTATTGAAACAGGTAAGGCCAAAGCAGTATCCAAAAAAAAATATTAAATGGTTTTGTTTTCGCTGCGCTACTGTTGGAAAGAAGAAATGTAAAATGGCTAGTTTACTAATCCATAAACCATAAATCACTTTAACACTGAGGTTTCCGGGGAACTTTGGAAAGCACCATGCAGCACTTTTATCTAATGAATAAATAGAGGGAGATGTGACGATGTCACATCTCCCTCTGATTTTTCTAGACAATCTTGCTACTCGAATACTTTCGGCGATTGCCTGCAACCTTGGGGCAAAATGTTTTTTGATTTTGGTTTACTAAATAATTGTCACTTTTTTTTGCTATCCAGACCGCCGAAGATACAATTTCGGCGGCTACCGCATTTCTTTATTTGGGAGTTTTTTATTATCGCCCCCGCGCGACTGATAGTGATGATGAGAAGTGCACAAAAATAAAAAAAGCTGATTGTGGCCGAAATATCATCTTCGGCCGACATCTACAAAAAGAGAGTATTGCTTCTTTAGTAATCCAAGTGAACTGAACTGAGTGCATCCAGGTTGCAAGGGAACGAAGGACGCGACTGAAAAAAGCGATGATGGCGAGTGACGAAGTCACAAGCCTGTCCTCTTTATTCTAGAGACCAAGGTGCAGCAACAAATGCGTCTGAAGCGGGCTGGAAACCTTTTTGCGTTAGAGTAAACATTATCTGCCACGTTTATTTTTCCTTTAAAAACGTATTACTACTAACTAGAAATGTAGTCTTGGAAATAAAAGAAGCAGACAGAAGCTGAAATAGCATCTTCGGCCGAATATCTACAGAAAGGGAGTATCTCTTCTTTAGTAAACCAAACGATCTTAAATGTGTGCATCTAGGTTGCAAGGGAGCGAAGGATGCGAATCAGCCGCAAGATGATCTGGAAAAAGCGAGGATGGCGAGTGACGTAGTCACAAGCCTATCCTCTTTATTCTCAAGACCAAGGTGCAGCAAAATAAATGTAAAAAGCGGACTGAAAACCTTTTTGCTTCATTCAGTTTTTCAACCTTATAAACACCTCAAGTAATTAAATAGTGTCTCCAAACAAAGTTACAAGTTTACACAATGCATTAAAATTTTCAACTAAACACTTGCGAGAATAGTCTATACATGGTATATTATCAAATGGTGTTATCACACACGCATTTGGATAGTGACAAGTGGTCCTTAATCAGATTAAGGTCTTGAGCGCTAGTTGAAGAATGCGGAGGGAAAAAAAACCATATCAGGAGGAAACAAAAAATGTCAGTAATCTCAATGAAACAATTACTTGAAGCAGGTGTACACTTCGGTCACCAAACTCGCCGTTGGAACCCAAAAATGAAAAAATTTATTTTTGTGGAACGTAATGGTATCTACATCATCGATCTTCAAAAAACGGTTAAGAAATTAGAAGAAGCATACGAATTCATGCGTCAAGTTGGTGCTGACGGTGGTAAAGTTCTTTTCGTAGGTACGAAAAAACAAGCCCAAGAAGCAATCAAAGAAGAAGCAGAACGTTCAGGTATGTACTATGTTAACCAACGTTGGTTGGGTGGAACATTAACAAACTTCGGTACGATTCAAAAACGTGTTAACCGTTTAAAAGCAATCGAAAAAATGGAAGAAGACGGTACTTTCGATGTCCTTCCTAAAAAAGAAGTAGTTCAACTTAAAAAACAACACGAACGTCTTGTTAAATTCTTAGGCGGTATTCGCGACATGAAAGGTGTACCGGATGTAATGTTCGTAGTAGACCCACGTAAAGAGCGTATCGCTGTTGCAGAAGCTATTAAATTGAACATTCCTCTTGTAGGAATTGTTGATACAAACTGTGATCCAGATGAAATCGACTACATTATTCCTGCAAACGACGATGCTATCCGTGCCGTTAAATTATTAACTGGTAAAATGGCTGACGCGTTACTTGAGTCAAAACAAGGTGAAGAATCTCCAGCTGAAGCTGCTGAGTAATCCCACGTATTTCCAGGTGATAAGCGGCTTAAACCCCTTATCACCTTTTTTTGAGAATTAAGTTGATACTTGAATAGGAGGAAACAACAATGGCAGTTACAGCACAAATGGTTAAAGAATTACGCGCAAAAACAGGCGCAGGTATGATGGACTGTAAAAAAGCGTTAGTAGAAACAGACGGTAATATCGATGCAGCAGTAGACTTTTTACGTGAAAAAGGTCTTTCAAGCGCAGCTAAAAAAGCTGATCGTATCGCAGCAGAAGGTACAACTTACATCTTAGAACAAGGTAATGACGCTGTTTTAGTTGAAGTAAATGCTGAAACTGATTTCGTTGCTAAAAACGAAGGTTTCCAAACTTTAGTAAGAGAATTAGCTGAGCACTTATTAGCTACAAAACCTGCTACAGTGGAAGAAGCTACAGTTTCTACAATGTCTAACGGATTAAATGTTGCAGACCACATTTCAAATGCTATTGCAAAAATTGGTGAAAAAATCACATTACGTCGTTTTGTAGTTCGTACAAAAACTGACAATGATGCTTTTGGTCCTTACCTACACATGGGTGGACGTATTGGTGTTCTAGTAACACTTGAAGGTTCAACAGATGCACAAGCAGCTAAAGACGTTGCTATGCATGTTGCAGCTTTAAACCCACAATTTATTTCTCGTGACGAAGTTTCTGAAGAAGATGTGGACCGCGAGCGCAAAGTATTAACTGAGCAAGCATTAAATGAAGGTAAACCTGAAAACATCGTTGCTAAAATGGTTGAAGGCCGTCTTGGTAAATATTTCGAAGATGTATGTTTACTTGAACAATCATTCGTTAAAAACTCGGATCAAAAAGTTAAAGATTTCGTGAAAACAACGGGTGGTACTGTTACTGAATTCGTACGTTATGGTGTTGGTGAAGGAATCGAAAAACGCCAAGACAACTTCGCTGAAGAAGTAATGAGCCAAGTTAACAAAGGGTAATAAGTAAAATTCGCATTTGCTCGAAGATGAGCTACTATAAATATTTGATTTACTCTGGGGAGCACGATTCTGTGTTCCCTATTTTTCGAGAAAAAAGTGTAATGGAGGCTACTTATGAGCACACCACAATATAAAAGAGTTGTTTTGAAATTAAGCGGAGAAGCTTTAGCTGGAGAACAAGGTTTTGGTTTATCCCCAGAAATTATTATGTCTGTTGCGGAACAAGTGAAAGAAGTAGTTGATTTAGGTGTGGAAGTTGCGGTTGTTGTAGGTGGCGGAAATATCTGGCGTGGTAAAGTAGGTAGCGAAATGGGTATGGACCGCGCAACTGCGGACTATATGGGCATGTTAGCTACTGTAATGAACTCTTTAGCACTACAAGATTCCCTTGAAAAGTCAGGAGTTGAAACACGCGTCCAATCATCTATTGAAATGCGACAAGTTGCTGAACCATATATTCGCAGAAAAGCAATTCGTCATTTAGAGAAGAAGCGCGTTGTTATTTTTGCAGCAGGAACCGGAAATCCTTACTTCTCAACAGATACTACTGCAGCTCTACGTGCAGCGGAAATAGAAGCTGATGTAATATTAATGGGTAAAAACAATGTTGATGGTGTTTATTCAGCTGATCCAAAAACAGATAACGATGCGGTCAAATACGAGGATTTAACTTTCTTAGAAGTTATTCAACAAGGTTTACAAGTAATGGATTCAACGGCATCGACTTTATGTATGGACAACGATATCCCGCTCATAGTATTCTCAATTATGGAGAATGGAAATATTAAACGTGCCGTATTAGGCGAAAAAATTGGAACTATCGTTAGGAGGAATTCTTAATGTCAAAACAAGTGATTGATCAAACAAAAGAAAGAATGGTTAAGGCTATTCAAGCTTTAAGTCGTGAGCTTTCGACGATTCGTGCAGGTCGTGCAAGTTCATCTTTATTAGATAAAATCTCAGTTGATTATTATGGCTCACCTACGCCAATCAATCAAATCGCGGGTATTGCTACACCTGAAGCTAGATTGATAACGATTCAACCTTATGATAAAACAGCTCTAGGTGACATTGAAAAAGCAATTCAAAAATCAGACCTTGGGATTTCCCCAACGAATGATGGAACAATTATTCGTATTGCTATTCCTGCTTTAACTGAAGAGCGCCGTAAAGATTTGGTGAAACTGGTTAAGAAAGAAGCAGAAGAAGCTAAAGTTGGTATTCGTAATATTCGCCGTGATGCGAATGATGAATTGAAAAAATTAGAGAAGAAAAGTGAAATTACTGAAGATGATTTACGCGGATTCTCTGACAGTGTTCAAAAATTAACAGATGATCATATCGTTCAGGTAGATCAAGTAGCAAAAGAAAAAGAAAAAGAAATTTTAGAGGTTTAATTTTTTGAACTTTTTCGCTGTTAAGACGTTCCTATCAAATAGGACGTCTTTTTTTGTGGGAATGAAGAAAATTCCAACGTTTTTTGATATGATAGGAAAGACAACATTCCGATAAGTGCGTAAAGTGGAGGACTCAACATGTTACATAAACTCATTCGGAGAAAACCCGAACGACAAAAACAAACGCTCGAGGAGCGAATATCGCATTCTAAAAATGAACATATTCCATCTCACATTGCTATTATCATGGACGGTAATGGGAGATGGGCAAAAAAACGCGCACTTCCACGGGTAGCTGGT
This sequence comes from Paenisporosarcina sp. P5_A11, assembly GCF_056400705.1. NCBI lineage: Bacteria > Bacillati > Bacillota > Bacilli > Caryophanales > Caryophanaceae > Paenisporosarcina > Paenisporosarcina sp. P5_A11. The sequence goes on along the minus strand of NZ_JBFUKT010000077.1, from coordinate 4,558 downwards.
CATCACGAAGGCATGAAAACTGTGCGGAAAATCACACGACTAGCAAATGACTTAGGTGTGCGCGCCTTGACTGTTTATGCATTTTCAACCGAGAATTGGAAGCGTCCAAAACTTGAAGTTGATTTCATCATGCGCTTGCCTGAAGAATTTTTAGGTAAGTATCTTCCTGAGCTCATTGAACAAAATGTGAAGGTCGTTATGATGGGGGAAAATGAAACTTTACCAAAACATACTCAAGAAGCTGTGCGAAAAGCAATGGAACAAACAAAAGAGAATACAGGTTTAGTATTAAATTTCGCGTTGAACTATGGAAGTCGAGCAGAAATAGCACAAGCGATGCAAAAGATTTCGCAACAGATTCAGCTAGGGACACTTGATTATACCGAAGTCAACGAAGACTTAATATCACAGCATTTAATGACTTGTGATTTGCCAGATCCTGACCTGCTTATTCGAACGAGTGGAGAAGTCCGTCTCAGTAACTTTATGTTATGGCAATTGGCATATACCGAGTTTTGGTTTACCGACACATTGTGGCCGGATTTTGATGAAGATTGTTTACTTGATGCTGTAGAAAGTTATCAAAACCGAAATCGTCGCTACGGGGGATTGAAGGGAGAAGAAACAAATTGAAACAACGCATTATTACAGCGGTAATTGCCGCAGCCTTGTTCATTCCAATTGTCATGCTTGGAGGATTGCCATTTACGATCCTAGTTTACGCTATGGCAGCGGTGGGGTTATATGAAATACTTCGAATGAAAGGTCTTTCGATTTTTTCGGTCCATGGTTTCATCACATTATTCGCTTTGTTTGCATTTTTAATGCCAAGCGAGTGGTCGATTTCATTTATGGAAACTACGGGATATACCAAAATAGATTTTGCACTTATTGCCGTTCTTTTATTATTAACGTACACCGTGGTTGTGAAAAATCGTTATACTTTTGAAGATGCTGCATTCTCGATAATGGGAGCATTATATGTTGGGATAGGATTCTTCTATTTCATTGAGACTCGATTAATTGACAATGGCCTTCAATACGTGATTTTTGCTTTATTAATTATTTGGACGACTGATTCAGGTGCCTATTTTACTGGGAAAAAATTCGGGAAAAAGAAATTGTGGCCTGAGATTTCTCCTAATAAAACCATTGAAGGCTTTATTGGAGGAATTGCGACAGCTATTATTTTTGCAGTCGTTTATCAATGGATATCACCAATCAGTTCATCGTATTTTGTACTTGTCATTGTAACGATTTTAGCTTCCATCTTTGGTCAAGTAGGAGATTTAGTTGAGTCCGCACTTAAACGACATTACAAAGTAAAAGATTCAGGGAATTTATTACCTGGACATGGTGGGGTTTTAGATCGATTTGATAGCTTATTATTTGTGTTAYCGCTTTTACATTTCTTGCATTTTGTTGGTTAAGGAGATTTAAAGTTAATGACAAAGCATATTACTTTATTAGGTGCAACAGGTTCGATTGGGATTCAAACAATCGACATCATTAGAGAGCATCCACAAGAATTTAAATTAGTAGCATTTTCGGCAGGTCGTAATTTAGATAAAACGCGAGAAATTATTCGTGAATTTAGTCCTGCCCTGGTATCAGTCCAAAATGAAAATGATGCGATTCTTCTAAAAAAGGAATTTCCGAGCATTGAACTTGCATATGGTAGCAAAGGGTTGATTGAAGTAGCAACACATTCCGACGCTTCCGTTTTAGTAAATGCAGTATTAGGTAGTGTCGGACTTGAATCGACTTTAGAGGCAATTAAACAACAAAAAACAATTGCTCTCGCAAATAAAGAAACACTTGTTACAGCTGGACATCTAGTTATGGCAGCGGCGGCTAAATATAACTCACCGATTTTACCGGTTGATAGTGAGCATTCAGCACTTTTTCAGTCGATKAATGGTGAAAAGCGTAGCCAAGTCAGTCGCTTAATTTTGACTGCATCAGGAGGAAGCTTCCGCGATCGTACTAGACAAGAATTAGAAAATGTAACGATTCAAGATGCTTTAAATCATCCTAACTGGTCAATGGGAGCTAAAATCACAATTGACTCGGCAACGATGATGAACAAAGGATTAGAAGTGATAGAGGCACAAGTATTATTTGATATGTCTTACGATGATATCGACGTTTTATTACACAGAGAAAGTATTATTCACTCAATGGTGGAGTTTCATGACACAAGTGTAATGGCTCAACTCGGTACTCCGGATATGCGTGTACCTATTCAATATGCACTTTCATATCCTAATCGTTTGCCAAGAAAACAAGCAAAGCGTTTAAATCTTGTTGAAATAGGCAAACTGCATTTCGAGGAAATGAATTTGGAACGTTTTCGTGCTTTAAAACTTGCTTATGACGCTGGACGAGCAGGTGGTTCGATGACAACCGTGTTAAATGCTGCAAATGAAGCGGCCGTTGCGTTATTTTTAAATGGAGACATTCGATTCTTACAAATCGAAGAATTAATTGAGCGTGTGATGGACAAACATGATGTGATACGTACACCTGATTTAGAAACGATTTTACACGTAGATGCTATTACGAGAAAAACAGTTCAAAACATGGTAAAATGATTGGAAGATTGATGACGGCAAAACGCTTTAAAAAAGGTGGGACATTATGGAGACAACCATTGCTTTTATATTAATATTTGGTTCACTAGTATTTTTTCATGAACTAGGTCACTTTATTTTTGCAAAACGTGCGGGAATCATGGTTCGTGAATTTGCAATAGGTTTTGGGCCTAAAATAGTTGCAATCACAAAAGGTGAAACTCTTTATACACTTCGTTTACTTCCACTTGGTGGATACGTACGAATGGCTGGAGAAGATATGGATTCGGTTGAATTACAACCTGGATTCAGAGTAGGTTTAGTTTTAAATGCTAAAGAAGAAGTTGTGAAAATCGTATTAAATCAAAATAAACAACAGCAAGATATGTTGTTTTTAGAAACAGAACGAGCAGACTTAGAAAAAGGTCTTTGGGTTGAAGGTTATGATGAAGAAGAACGATTAGTACGATACAATGTGTCACGAAAAGCCGTTATAACTGAAAATGGAAAAGATACGTTGATTGCACCTCATGACCGCCAATTCGGTTCGAAATCAATTGGTAATCGGTTTATCACGATTTTTGCGGGTCCATTGTTTAACTTTATTTTAGCTTTTTTCATTTTTTTAATGATTGGATTGTTACAAGGCGTTCCAACATATGAACCAATCATTTCAGGCGTATCAGAAGCGGGTCCAGCCCTTGATTCCGGTATGCAAGAGGGAGACTTAGTTACGAAAATTGATGGACAATCAATTGATTCATGGCAAGAACTTGCTTCAAAAGTACAAGCAAGTGCTGGTGAAGCTTTAACATTCGAATATGTTCGTGATGGAGAAGTTATTAAATCAACTATTACACCAAAATCCGTCAAACAAGATGGTGAGACTGTTGGTCAAATCGGTGTTTTATATGAAAGTCCTGTCGAAAAAAACCCATTAAAAGCTGTTGCCTTTGGTGCGGAACAAACCGTAACATGGATTGCCAAGATTTTCGAACTGCTTGGTATGTTGGTTACTGGTCAATTTACAATTGATGCTTTGTCTGGACCTGTTGGGATATACAAAGCAACTGAACAAGTGGCTCAGTACGGAGTGTTTAATTTAATGAATTGGGCAGCTATTYTAAGCATTAACTTAGGTATTATGAATTTACTTCCATTACCAGCGCTTGATGGCGGGAGATTATTATTCTTCTTAATTGAAGCGGTACGCGGAAAACCTGTGGATCGTCAAAAAGAGGGCATGGTCCATTTTGTTGGAATCATGTTGCTGATGGTACTTATGGTTGTTGTGACTTGGAATGATATTCAAAGATTTTTCTTTTAACTATTAAATATGCGATTGCTATGAGGAGCTTATAAATTATGAAACAAAGTCTAACATTCATCCCTACACTTCGTGAAACCCCAGCTGATGCAGACGTTAAGTCTCATCAGCTGCTCCTTCGCGCAGGATTTATTCGTCAAAATACAAGTGGTATCTATTCATTTTTACCTCTAGGTAAACGCGTTCTGCAAAAAGTTGAAAGTATTGTTCGTGAAGAAATGGATGCAATAAATGGTGTTGAAGTATTAATGCCTGCTATGCAACAAGCGGAATTATGGCAAGAAACTGGACGTTGGTACTCATATGGACCTGAATTAATGCGTCTAAAAGATCGCCATAATCGTGAATTTGCACTTGGCGCAACCCATGAAGAAGTCATTACCTCATTGTTACGTGATGAGATTAAGTCATATAAAAAATTACCACTTACTTTGTATCAAATTCAAGCTAAGTTCCGTGACGAAAAGCGCCCTCGCTTTGGTTTACTTCGTGGACGAGAATTCCTAATGAAGGATGCGTATTCTTTCCATGCGACACGTGAAAGTTTAGATCAAACTTATGAAGATATGGTACAAGCATATACAAATATTTTCTCTAGATTAGGGTTGAATTTCCGAGCAGTTATTGCAGATTCTGGTGCTATCGGAGGGAAAGATAC
>NZ_JBFUKT010000076.1:0-14329 GCF_056400705.1 Paenisporosarcina sp. P5_A11 | reverse complement strand
CGTTCAAATAAGTCATGCAAGACATCGAGTAGCGTCTTGCCTTCCATTTTGTAAAAGGCAGCTGCTTCTGTGATAGCTAAGATAGATTGAATCGCATCTTTATCACGAACGAATGGTTGAATTAAATAACCATAGCTTTCTTCATATCCAAACAAGAATGTATATTCTTTGGATTCAGTGTATTGTTTAATTTTTTCTCCAATAAATTTAAAACCAGTTAGCACATCTTCTGTAGAAGAGCCATGGTATTCTGCAATCACACGACCTAAATCAGACGTAACGATGGTTTTAAATACCCGACCATTTGCAGGCATTTGGCCTTTCTCTTTTAATTGAGTCAGTAAATACTCAATTAAAATAGCGCCCGTTTGGTTGCCTGTTAATAGTATGTAGTCTTCTCCTTGGCGAACAGCTAAACCTACTCGGTCTCCATCTGGATCAGCAGTAATCAATATATCTGCAGCAGTTTCGTTACCTAATTTCATCGCTAACTCAAAAGCACCTGCTTCTTCTGGATTAGGCGATTTTAGCGTTGGAAACTCACCATTTGGTTCCATCTGATCTTCAACGTACATAAAGTTCCGGTATCCCGTTTGTTTCATTAATTGACGAACGGTAGAACCTGAAGCTCCATGAAGAGGTGAAAATACTACTTTTAATGCGTCTTTACTTGCAAATTCTTGTTGATGTTGAATAGATGCAACCCTTTCAAGATAGGCCTTGTCTAAATCATGCCCAATCACTTGAATCAAGCCATTTTGTAAATACTCTTCTGTGTTACCTGTTTCGATAGCTAGCTCATCACCAACTTGTTGAACATACTCAATAACTGCTTCAGCATCTTCTATATTAAGCTGTGCACCATCTTCACCATATACTTTATAGCCGTTATACTCAGGTGGATTATGACTTGCCGTAACTACGATCCCCATAAACGCACCTAATTCTCGTACACTATATGACAATTGTGGTGTGGTCCTAGGTTCTTCATATAAATAGGCTTGAATACCATTTTTCGCAAATGTACTCGCAGCTTCTTGTGCAAACTCTGGTGACTTCCTTCTACTATCATAAGCAATTACAATACCTTTTTTCATTGCTTCTGCACCGGCTGCTTTTACGTAATCTGCTACACCTTGAGAAGCTTTGCGAACTGTATAGGTATTCATGCGGTTCGTACCTACACCAATTTCCCCGCGCATTCCACCCGTGCCAAATTCCAAGTCCTTATAAAATGCATCTTCCAAGCGTTTTTCATCTTGAGCAATTATAGAAAGTTGATCCTTCCATTCAGCTTCAAGCTTAGCGTACTCCATCCATTTTGTGGCAGTTTGTCGATAACTCATACATTTTCCTCCAATAGAAACGATGGAAATGCTGCTTCTAACCCCGAGAAGCATAGAAGCACATTCTAACAATGAAAAGTATGACAGGACTCGTAGATTTCTACTTTCCAACTGAAAACAGTTATGAATGTAGGAACAATCTAGCTGGCATAGCTAATCACTGAGAGATGCGGCACACGTTTCACCCTTTTTTATAATCGATACGATAAATATCATGACGACGGTCTTTCAACTGTTTTACCGTTCCATCTTGTCTTTGGCGACGTAAGATTTCTAAATCCACATCTCCTATTAATACCATTTCTAAGTTTAGGCTCGTTTCGCCAACAATACCATCACGAGCAAACTCAAAATCAGATGGTGCATAAATACCAGACTGTGCATATTGAATATCCATATTTTCAGTTTGTGGCAAGTTACCAACTGTTCCTGAAATAACCGTATAAATTTGATTTTCAACAGCACGAGCTTGTGCACAATATTTTACGCGTAAAAATCCTTGACGATCTTCTGTACAAAAAGGTACGAAAATAATATTGGCACCCATATCTGTTGCGATACGCGCAACTTCTGGGAACTCTATATCATAACAAATTTGGATTGCAATTTTTCCGCAATCTGTATCAAAGACACGAACTGAATCACCAGCACTAATGCCCCACCACTTGCGTTCATTAGGTGTGATATGAATTTTATATTGTTTCTCAATCGAACCATCACGACGGAACAAGTAGGCAATGTTGTAGATCTCATCATTTTCTTCTTTAACAAAATGGGAACCGCCAATAATATTGACGTTATAGCGAACGGCTAAATCGGTAAATAGCTCAATGTATTGAGGTGTGTATTCAGTCAAACGTCGAATGGCACGACTAGGTGAGGGTTCATTCAAAAATGACATTAATTGAGTTGTGAAAATTTCCGGAAACACGACAAAATCGGAATGTGCATCGGAAGCTACGTCAACAAAGTACTCACATTGATTGGCTAAATCGTCAAACGATTCAATCGCACGCATCATATATTGAACTACACAAATTCGAACGGGATAACTCGTTTTAAAATGTCGTTTTGACATTGGTTTATAGTCAACGTTATTCCATTCCATTAACGTGGCATATTTGCCTGAAGCAGTATCATCCGGTAAATAGTTCGGGTTAATACGCATTAGGGTAAAGCCATTCATGATTTGGAAGGTTAATACAGGATCATAAATTTTATGTCTAGATACTGCGTCTACATACGCACGTGGCAACATCTCTTCTGAGTGTTTGTGATAGTTTGGAATACGTCCACCAATAATAATGGATTTCAAGTTAAATTGACGTGCTATTTCTTTTCGTGCCTCATATAACCGTTGTCCTACTTTCATGCGACGATATTCGGGGTGCACCATTACTTCGATACCATACATATTGTATCCTTCTGGATTATGATTCGTAATATAACCATCATCCGTTACATCTGACCATGAATGTCGATCATCATATTCATCAAAGTTTATGATTAAACTTGAACATGATCCAATGATATGTCCATCGAGTTCGGCAACAAGTTGACCTTCTGGGAAAATACTTAAGTGACTACGTAGTTGATCAACTTTCCATGGATCCATTCCAGGAAAACAGAGCCTTTGCATAGCTAACATTGGTTCTATATCTTGCATGGTTGTTTGTCGGATAACCATGCTTACTTCAAACTGGGATAAATCAAATTCTTCTGACATGTGGATCGTCTCCTTCACAAAAGCTACATATTTCATTATATAGAACTTCAGAGTTCGTTGAAAATATTTTACTTGTTTAATACTTAGAATTATAATTTGATAAGGGTTTATACTCAGAATAGGAGATTTGGTATGACAAAAAAATCAGAAAATATTTTATTGTTTATGTGGGTAGTTTCAGTAATAGCCACTATGGGTTCCCTATTCTTTTCAGAAATTAGGAACTACGAACCTTGTGAGTTATGTTGGATTCAACGAATATTCATGTATCCAATCGTACTTATTTTAGGCATAGCTTATGTGCAGAAAAATGCACGAATCGCTACAACTACCGCAATTTTCTCCGTTATTGGTGGGGCTATTTCTTTGTATCATTATGGTTTGCAAAAAGTTAGCTTTTTATCCGAGAATGCACCAGCTTGTGGGCGCGTGTCATGCACGGGTGAGTACATCAATATCTTTGGCTTCATCACTATTCCATTTTTAGCTTTAACTGCATTCGTACTTATAGCTATTTCCAGCTTCATGCTTTTAAAAGATTTAAAGGGGGAAAAATAAAATGAAAAAATTATTAATTATAGGCGGTATTATTGTCGCAGTTTTCGCATTAATTATAGTCCTGAATAATATGTCCAATAACAATAAATTAGCGGACAATCCTTATGGAACAAATGATTTGAAACAAGAAACAATTGATCAACTAGACGATGAAAACTATCAAAACATTATTCTACCTGATGACTTGAAAGCTAAAGTGGAAAGCGGAGAGCCTGTAACAGCTTACTTCTTCAGCCCAATTTGTGTACATTGTAAAGCCATGACTCCTGTATTAATGCCTATAGTTGAAGAAATGAACGTAGATTTAGCTCAATATAATATTTATGAATTTGAACAAGGATGGAAAGATTACGCGATTGAAGCAACGCCGACTTTGATTCATTTTGAAGATGGCAAAGAAGTTGATCGCTTGGTTGGTAATCAACCTGAAGAAAAGATTAAAACATTTTTAAGTGATGTTGTATTAAAATAGAAGATAACGTAGACCATGTCATCGTACATGGTCTATTTTTAGGAGGAATAAAAATGATTACTACCTTTCAATATGCATTACAACAAGATAACATTACCATCGAACAGCTTCTCCGAGATGATTTTCAAATCGGGAAGAAAATCATGCATGAAATGCGCATGGCTAAAAGTATTTTGAATGAAGGTGGAGAACCTGTTGTTTGGCAACACCATCATCCAATCGGTACTAAGCTTACATTCAATGTAAACGTGGAGCCATCTTCTTATGTGGCAGCTGACAACTGCGAAGTACCTATTTTGTTTGAAGATGCTCATGTACTTGTCGTTTCAAAACCTGCAGATATGGCTACACATCCGAACGAACCAGGTCAAACTGGAACATGTATGAATCATGTCATAGCCCATGTGAATAAGAAAGGTGGCGTATATGCTGAACACGTCCACCGTCTCGATCAAGGGACAAAAGGTTTAGTTTTAATTGCGAAACATCCACTAATCAAATCAATGCTTGACCGTATGCTTGAAGAGAAAAAAATTATTCGCACATATGAAGCGATTGTGGACGGCTATATGACACAAAAAAGCGGATCTATCCGAACTTCTATTGGCACAGACCGTCATGATTCTGCACGTCGTGCTGTATCGCCATCTGGGCAAACAGCGATTACCCATTTTGAAGTGGTGGGACAAGATTCCAACTTTACTAAAGTAAATGTGATTTTAGAAACAGGACGTACACATCAAATCCGTGTTCACTTTAGCTCAATTGGTCACCCAATTGCAGGAGACAGAATGTACGGTTCTAGAACGCGTGCCGATAACTATTCACTTCAAGCTCGAAAATTGCAATTTGTACATCCGATTACGAAAGAAATGGTCATTGTAGAAGATTACAAATAAAAAAAAGAGATTCCCGAGTTTTATTTACTCGGCGAATCTCTTTTTTTTAGAAGTTAAAATTGAAATTATCTGGGTCAGCACCTGTTCGTTCATTTAAATTTAGTGAATCAATATTTTTCATGTCTTCAAAAGATAATACAAAATCATGCACGTCTGCATTTGACACAATACGTTCAGGTGTCACTGATTTTGGAATCACAATTAAGTCCTGCTGCAAATGCCAACGAATAATAATTTGTGCAGGTGTCTTGTCGTGTTTTTTACCCATTCGAACAACAGACGGTTCATTTAGTAATCCACCACGGGCAAGTGGTGACCAAGAAGTTACTGCAATTTGATTGTCTGCACAGAACGTTCTCAGGTCATACTGTGTAAGACGTGGACTTAATTCGATTTGATTGACCATTGGTTTTACATTTGCTTTTGCAAAAATCTCTTCTAAGTGATGTTGATGATGATTCGAAACGCCCGTTGCCCGTATTAATTTCTCATCATAAAGGCGTTCAATAGCACGATATGTATCTTTGAATGTTTCTAGGACTGGCCAATGTGTTAAATATAAATCCAAATAATCAAAGCCTAAGTTTTCCAAGGAAGTTTCAAATGCTCTCAACGTTTGGTCATAGCCTTGATCCGAATTCCACACTTTCGTTGTTACAAAAACGTCTTCACGTTTCACACCCGATGTACGCACAGATTCTCCGACTTCTTTTTCATTTCCATAGAGAGAAGCCGTATCAATTGCACGGTAACCAACTTGAAGAGCAGTAGTCATCGCTTGTATAGATTCTTCTGGGTTAGTCATTTTATATACACCTAAACCGAGCCTTGGCATTTCAACACCGTTATGTAAAGTTTTGGTCGATTGTAAGGTAAGCTTCATGTTCTTCATCCTTTCAACTCATTCTCCTTCTATTGTACAAACTTAAATCTTTTTTTACGAGCGAGAAGATTTTTAATGAAAACTATTGCACTTTAGCTGAAAAACGAATAATATATGGAATGTTGGTTATTTCGTTCGTCTTTTCGAAAGGAGACACACTATGTTTCACTTAAAAGAGCATAATACTAATGTAAAAACTGAAATACTAGCAGGAATGACGACTTTCCTGACGATGGTTTATATCGTGATTGTCAATCCCGTGATATTGGCAGACGCTGGAGTACCTTTTGATCAAGTCTTTCTAGCGACTATTATTTCTGCAGCAGTAGGTACTTTATGGATGGGGTTATTTGCAAACTATCCTATCGCTATCGCCCCTGGTATGGGATTAAATGCATTTTTCACTTATACCGTTGTCATTTCATCCAACGGAGAAATTAATTACATCACGGCCTTTTCAGCCGTTTTTATTGCCGGACTATTTTTTGTCATTCTTTCATTAACACCATTACGTAAAAAGCTAATTGAAATTATTCCTGAAAACTTGAAACACGGGATAACTGCTGGAATTGGATTGTTTATCGCATTTATCGGCTTGCGTCTATCCGGTTTAGTTGAAGCACATCCACAAAACTTAGTGAAGCTTGGTGATTTAACAAGTGCCCCAGTGTTACTTACATTGTTTGGACTACTTATAACGTTGATATTAACGGTTATGAAAGTCTATGGTGCTTTATTCTACGGAATGATCGCTACAGGAATTGTTGCTTTCTTCACAGGTCAACTAAAGTTTGAAGCAAAGTTAATGCAACTACCTTCATTACCAGAAGGCATCATAGTATGGAATCCTGCAGTCGCTTTGATGGATGTATTCCAATATGGAATGTTGGGAATTGTTATTTCCTTCCTACTCGTTACGTTATTTGATACAACAGGTACGATGATTGGTGTCGCGAAACAAGCTGGATTAATGAAAGGCAATAAAATGCCTCGTGCAAAACAAGCTTTGCTAGCTGATTCAGTTGCCACAACAGTTGGAGCAATGTTCGGTACAAGCCCAACATCGGCATACATCGAATCTTCTGCAGGAGTTGCAGTTGGAGGTCGTACTGGTTTAACATCAGTAACTGTCGCAATATTATTCATCATCGCGGCATTCTTTGGACCGCTTGTCTCTTCTCTTTCAAGTGTTGCAGCGATAACTGCACCTGCTTTAATCATTGTCGGTAGTTTGATGATAAGCGCTGTGAAGCATATTGATTGGGATTCTTTTGATGAAGCATTCCCAGCATTTATAATTATATTAACAATGCCATTAACTTCTAGCATTGCGACAGGAATTGAGCTTGGGTTTATTCTGTATCCATTGCTGAAGATTTTTAAAGGACAAGCTCGTAATGTTCATCCTTTACTCTATATATTCGCTGCTCTTTTCTTATATCAACTGCTATTTTTACCACATTAAAAAACGACTGGAGCCTTGTGCTTCAGTCGTTTTTTTTGACGATATTCTCCGTATATAGCTAGACGTTTCTGACAGTGCACTCATTGAACGATATTCGCCACATTTGTGTCTTAGAGAATATTTCTTTTTGAAATGAAGTAAGCTATACTTAAGTATGATATTTAATTCTCTCAAAAGGAGGCAACGTTTATGAGCTTACTACTTATTCTTGGAGTCACTGTTGCATTCCTTGCTGCGATTTTCACGGCAGGATACGATGACAAACCAGGTACACCTGAAAAAAAATAAACATGTAAAAGGGACTGCTACTAACTAGCAATCCCTTTTTTATTTGTGCAAATATATCATTGCAGTATTCTTTCTCAGCGATACTTTGCAATTTTTTTAAGTCAATTTCGGATAGTCTTGTTGACGAAGTGCTTCATAAATCAAAATGGCTGCTGTATTTGATAAATTCAATGAACGCACATTGTCGTTCATAGGAATACGTATACAACGATCTTGATTCGCATCAATTAATTCTCTTGGCAATCCAGACGTTTCTTTTCCAAAAACGAAAAAAGTATCTTTCTCCCTGTCGCTATAGTCAAACGTTGTATGAGGCTTCGATCCATGCTTTGTTAGGAAGAAAAATTCGCCTAATGGATACTTAGCAAATAATTCCTCTAACCCGTCGTAATAATGAATATCGACGTGTTCCCAGTAGTCCAGTCCTGCTCTTTTTAACATCTTATCGTCTGTTGAAAAACCAAGAGGACGAATTAAATGAAGTTTTGTATCTGTTCCTGCACAAGAACGTGCTATGTTCCCGGTATTAGCAGGGATTAATGGTTGATATAGGACCACGTGAATGCTCATTTTTCCACTTCCTTAATTTACGGTTTGAAACGCTAAGCCTTTATGGATTTCTTCCACTACTTCTGCGTCTGTTTCTGTAACTACAGCTTGATGTAGAGCTGCTCTTCCCTCTTTAGTTCCAATCTTGCCGATAGCCCAAGCTGCTGTGCCACGAATTACTGGTCTCTCATCATTCACAAGTAAGTCAATTAAATCCGGAATCGAACTTTCTTCTTTAAAATGAGCTAACGCTAAAATAGCGTTACGTTGTATCGGTTTCTTCCCTCTCCATGAACCAGAGACATGTCCGAATTTTGTTTTAAATTCCTTGTTACTCATTTTCAACAGTGGTAGTAGCAGTGGCTTAGCAATTTCTGGATCAGGTTGAAAATCRAGTTGGTGCATATTAAACTTCCCTTTATTTTTGGGGCAGACCGTTTGGCACGTATCGCACCCATAAATACGATTTCCTATTTTAGTTCGAAACTCGTCAGGCAAGGATGTTTTTATTTGAGTCAGAAATGCAATACATCTCTGTGCGTTCAGTTGACCACCTTCGATTAACGCACCAGTTGGACAAACATCTAGGCACAATCGACAATCTCCACACTCGTCTTCCATCGGTGTATCCGGTGCAAAAGGAATGTTGGTAATAATTTCACCTAAATAAACATAAGACCCAAATTCAGGTGTAATTACGGCACAATTTTTCGCACTCCAGCCGATTCCTGCCCGCTGTGCAACGGCACGGTCTGATAACTCTCCAGTATCCACCATCGAGCGTGTTTTAGCATCAATGATATGTGACGCAATATATTCTTCTAATTTAGCTAAACGGTCTCGTAACACCGTATGATAGTCTGTTCCCCACGACGCGCGTGCAAAAATTCCTCTTCGTTCGCCTTTTTTTCCTTGTGGAGCGTTTTCCATGCGTGACGGATATGCAATCGCAATCGAAATGATACTTTCCGCATCATTCAATAAAAGAGTAGGTGTCGTTCTTTTTTCAAGATCCGGCTCTTCGAAACCAGATTGATAACCAAGCTCTTGTTGTCGCTTCAATCGATTTTTCAATTCGCGAAAAGGATCGGAAGAAGCAAAGCCGATTTTATCAATTCCGATTGAGTGTGCATATGAAACGAGCTCTTGTTGAAATTGATTCACATTCATGAAAACTTCTCCCTCCTTATGCTAAAATGATGAAAAATGATCTGTAGGTGAAAACATGAAAATTTCAATCGATCCATCCATCTTTCTAATAGATGAACGTATTAAAATAGGCATTATCCATTATACCAAATTTGTGGTCTCAGAATCTCCTCAAATGCTAAAAGGGCGCATGCAATTGTACCAAGAACACTTATTTTTTGATTTAGAAGACAAAGAATTGACTGACTACAGAGGAATTAAAGAGTGGAGAGCCTTGTGGAAAAAGCTTGGAGCGGACCCTGGTCGTTATCGCCCCTCTATGGAGGCTATGATGCGTCGTATTCGCAATCAAAACTATTTGCAGCCATTGAATAGCGCAGTCGACTTAAATAACTTCTTTTCTTTGCAATACGAAATTCCTGTAGGTCTATATGATTTATCTCATGTAGAAGGTGCTATCCAAATTGTACTTGGTAGTGCTGAGTCTGTATATACAGGCATAAATGGACGTGAAAATACCTTAAGTGGCATATTAACCATTGAAGATGCATTAGGCCCGTTTGGTAGCCCTTATGTCGATTCAATTCGTACAATAGTTAATGAAACTACAATAGAAGGGTTACAGGTATTCTTTTTACTACCTTCTACACCCCTAGAAGATGCAAAAAAACTAATTGAGTCCGCTGGAAAGATGTTTTCACAAGTAAACGGAGGAAATTATTCAACCGTCATTTTAGATAAAGACCATCCACAAGCTTCGATTGATTAATTGTTTCCATCATTCTCTATTGCTTTTCCTCGTTCTACAAAGCAAATAAAAACCGCTTCACAAGGAAGCGGTTTTTCGATTAGTTTTGCTGTTGTTGTTCAATGATTACTTCTAAACCAGCATAAGTTGAACTGTATGTTGGGATATCTCTTTCAAGAGCCCCCATCGAAATAGCAAGCTTCGGACTGATGCCAACCAATATGCATTTTGCTCCAATTAACTTTAAGCAATCATACAACTTTTGTATATAAAATTGAACTTCTGAATCAAAATTACGTAGACCAATTAAAGAAATCAAAACATACTCAATACGGTGAGCAGAACATTCCATCAACACAGAAGAAATAAGTAAGTCTGCTCGCTCTGCATCATACTCACCAATTAGCGGCAATGCAATCGTATTTTTCCATACATGTAAAATAGGAATAGAAAGTTCTTTAATCAATTTTTCTTTCTTTTTTTCTTCTTCTGATTTTGTAGTTACATCCATTAACATCACAATATATCCTTCAATTTCGTTTAGGTCGTCCATAATAGGTGTAACCACTATATCCGTAACAAAACGATCTCGAATCGTAATTCGTGTTCGATGGGTAGTCTCTAAACGATCCATAACTTGTCGTTGAAGTTCAGGACGTTTATGAAAGTAGTCCATACTCAGTCCAATAAAGGATTGACTGTCTTCTAGCTGATATAACGGTGCGACAACCGACAATAACTTCGAGGCATTACTATTCATCCATTTGATAAGGAACTGTTTATCCGCAATGATAATATTTTCACCGATACTATTTAATGCTCTTAGCATGGAGATTTCGTTCGGTATTGATCCTACTTCATTCATTTAAATCATCCTATCCCTCTAATTATTATCTATAGTATATACAAAATCTAGGGGAAATCCTAATTCAATTATTGTGGGGTCATATAGATAGTTTTATTATTATTTAATTAAAACAAGAATGGTATAAACCAAAAGAGATGAAGAATAATTACACCCGTGTAAATAGCCACGACTAACCATAATAGAATATGAATCTTACTTCCAAACCTCTTCAACCCCTTTTTATAAATGACATAGTACAATAAACCACTTAGCAATAGTTTAAGAAAGAGAACAAACTCAGGCTGGAGCATACTCAATAATGGATTAAGTTCTTCCATTTGAGAATTTTTTAGTCCTATGTATGTTAGTACTCCATCCACTGCATTAAAAACTACAATGAGTAATGCCAAGTTCGACAGAATAGCTCACCTCAAGTGTTTTTTTGAATCCTTATATGGTATGTATATTGAAGGATTATCAATCCGAAGCACTGAGGAAATTTCGTTTTTTATAAATATATATTCGAAGAGAAATTGAAGGAATCTTAAAAGGCAGAACTGTGAGAAGTTGTTCAACTTCTCACAGTCTGCCTTTTTTATTTAAGAAATATTTTCCTATGTATTATTGATTCGCTTTTTTAACCCATTCAGCTACTGTAACAGTTCGTTTTGCTTGGTGTGTCACAGCACCTTGAACATCCTCAACCATTTTTCCTTCTTGATTGACTGATACACTAGTTCCATATGGATTTCCGCCAGCACCATACACTACAGGATCGGTATACCCTGGTGCAACCACAATTGCTCCCCAATGGTACATAGTTGTATATAGTGCTAATGTTGTGACCTCTTGTCCGCCTTGAGGGTTTTGTGCAGACGTCATGGCACTCACAACTTTATTTGTTAACTTGCCATTAAACCACAATCCTCCTGTTGTATCTAAAAAACTCTTCACTTGACCAAGCATATTCCCAAAACGTGTTGGAACACTAAATATAATTGCATCTGCCCACTCTAAATCAGCTAAAGTGACTTCAGGCACATTTTGGGTAGCATCCATATTTGCTTTCCATGCCGGATTTGAATCTATGGCACTCTGAGGAGCTGTTTCAGGCACTTTCAATACTTTCACTTCAGCACCGTTTTCTTTTGCACCTTCTTCTGCCCACTTAGCTAACTGATAGTGTAGAACTGTAGTAGATGATTGCTAATTTTACATTTGAAATAATATTCATCTCCCTGTTAGATTTTCTAGCTTAGTACTGAATTTCGCGATTACTAATGCCTACTTTTCCTGTATTCCCTTTAAAATTAATTTTACTCCATTTTTTTATTAGTTCGATTAGTTCACCATGCTTAAACCAATCCAAAAACAATGAGCAACAAATACTAACAAATAACAAACATTTGCAAAACTAAGGAGATATTTAAATCCTCTTCCAAACAGCAGCATCCGGTGTTGTAAACTATGTACCGCTAGAAAAGTGCTTAGATATAACTTAATCATTAGAATATAAAAGGGATTTAGTTCTGCCAATATAGGATTGGCTTCCGTAATAATCGATAGAGAAATACCAATATAAGTGGCAATCCCATCCAAACTATTCAATAGCACTAACAACCATGCGGAGCTTATCATTTAATCACCTTATACCAATTTTGATAAAATCAGTGTGGTCATTTATTTATACGAATAATCACTTCTCTATGTCCACAAACTTCGAGCACTGCTTTTATTATTATTTAAGTATTTTATTTAAATGTTCGACTTGAAATTTAAAAAGAATAAACTTTTTCATTCAGAACAAACTATTAGAAATGGAGGTGAGTTTCTTTGAGTACAAATAATAGCAGGAATCAGCAAAGACAAAATAAGAATATGAAAAAGGCAACATTTGAACGTGAAGAATTTGGCTATGGATACGATGTAAGTCCGGATGATTTGGATACGGTTGGTCAAAACAAAGCAGCCAAAAATAATATTAAGCGCGAACCCAATCACCCCGTAAATAATGATAAGAAATAATTCCTCGTAATGTGCTGCAACAGAAACAATTGCAGTTTCCTCTTTAAATATACAAAAAAGCAGTATCTACAATTAAGTAGATACTGCTTTTTAAATGATACCCGAGGCCAGACTCGAACTGGCACGCCTTACGGCACCGCATTTTGAGTGCGGCGTGTCTGCCATTCCACCACTCGGGCAAATTATTACAAGCAGACAAAAATCTAAAAATATATGGAGGCGGCAACCGGATTTGAACCGGTGATAAAGGTGTTGCAGACCTTTGCCTTACCACTTGGCTATGCCGCCAAAATAAAAATGGAGCGGAAGACGAGGTTCGAACTCGCGACCCCCACCTTGGCAAGGTGGTGTTCTACCACTGAACTACTTCCGCAACAATACTGGGGAACCTGGATTCGAACCAGGGCATGACGGAATCAAAATCCGTTGCCTTACCGCTTGGCTATACCCCATCAATAATATGGGGCGAACGAGGGGAATTGAACCCCCGAGTGTCGGAATCACAATCCGATGCGTTAACCACTTCGCCACGCCCGCCATAATGTGTTATTGAATATAAGCTTTAATCTAAGTTAGGAAAATGGGGCGACTGAAGGGAATTGAACCCTCGAATGTCGGAATCACAATCCGATGCGTTAACCACTTCGCCACAACCGCCATAAAAGATATAAAATTGGCAGGGGCAGTAGGAATTGAACCCACACTAGAGGTTTTGGAGACCTCTGTTCTACCTTTAAACTATGCCCCTAAAGTTGGTGGAGGGGGGCGGATTCGAACCGCCGAACCCGAAGGAACGGATTTACAGTCCGTCGTGTTTAGCCACTTCACTACCCCTCCAATTGAAGATGGTGCCGGAGAAAGGACTTGAACCCTCAACCTACTGATTACAAGTCAGTTGCTCTACCAGTTGAGCTACTCCGGCTGGATAAATATAATGGTGGCTCAGGACGGAATCGAACCGCCGACACAAGGATTTTCAGTCCTTTGCTCTACCGACTGAGCTACTGAGCCACATTGAATTTGTGCTAAGATTTGAATCTCTTTGTCAGCTTCATTCGTTCATTCAGTCACGTACGTTAGTACGCTCCTTCACTCACTCATTTTGCTTCCTCGACCTTCTTTGCTTATCTCAAATTCTTAATACTTCATAAAAAATGGCGGTCCCGACGGGAATCGAACCCGCGATCTCCTGCGTGACAGGCAGGCATGTTAACCGCTACACCACGGAACCATTTGGTTGCGGGGGCAGGATTTGAACCTGCGACCTTTGGGTTATGAGCCCAACGAGCTACCGTGCTGCTCCACCCCGAGATAATATTATTGTTGTAAACACCATTGCTTCTACGCTTATAGCTTAGTGGATGTCTTCCACGC
>NZ_JBFUKT010000075.1:0-14347 GCF_056400705.1 Paenisporosarcina sp. P5_A11 | reverse complement strand
GGTCCAAATCATGTCCTTCATTTTGCATAAGTTCATGATATTTGTCCTGAAGAATCGACATATCAATTTTCGTTTCAATGAAATGTTTTCGGTTAATTTGCCACACATCTTTTTTCGCTCTTCCGTCATACTTGTTCACCAGTGGAACAGCAACAACGTGAAGATGCGGTGTTTTTTCGTCCATATGTATAATGGCGTGAAGAATATTTTTTTCATCAATCCCTATTTCATCCTTCACGAAATTTAATGACTGATGCGCCCATTTTTTGATTTCGTCCTTGCTTTTCCCTTCGAAAAATTCTTTATCTGAGGTAAAGAGAAATTCACAGGCTACATCATTCTTGCTTGAATTAATTTTTGCTTCAAAAGATTTTACTCGATCTTTGCGTTCGGTTTTCATTTTTTCATCGTGTTCCTGTTTCATTGGCTGAACCATTTTAAAGAAATCTTTTACATACGATTTTGAGTTGGATGAAATTAGATGAATATTTTCACCTGAAAGAGTTAAATCAATATCATCATTTGTCGCAGAAATCCGTTCTTCATTATGCTTACCAATGCCCCTAAGATCATTTGTTGTTTTAATTCCTTGAACCCGAAAAATTGCACTACTCATTTCCCAAACACCTCACTTTAATAACATTAATAATGCGGGAGAAAGAGAACGTTTGTCAAAGAATTTAATGACAATAAGAGAACACACTCTTTAATTGACAGCATAGCCATCAATTGTGTGCTCTCCGAGGGTAAGGTCAAAATCATGGGTCACGTCCTGCATCGGACAGTGTTCCCCACAAATTCAAAAGCAAAAAATCCGTCAGGCTGCGGACGTTCTTTTCCCAGAGATCAAGAACAGAAGTTACCCCTTTTCGAAAAGGAGTAACTACCATAACCCCCCCTCGCCGGGTGGCAGGTTCTCACATGGGGTGAGAACCAAAAACAGGGTGAAGAATCACCTCACGTATCCACTCCTTAAATTCCTTTCACTAGCGTTCCAGTCAGACATTTACCGTTGACACTTCTCGTGGTCCTTCTCTTCTGCCAAACAAAAAAGACCGTCAATTTGACGGCCTCCTACATGACTTAAGAACGACGAACGCTCATTCTGGGGCTCGATGCGTATCGCTACTTCCTGTTTTCTTGGTAACTTGCAATGAATTGGCTATCCAAAAAAGTATTGTAATAGATGAAATAATAAATATGTTAGGATTTATATCTGAAATTATAGTATATAAAGTCAAAAACCCAAGAAACATAGCCGTACTACTAACATTATAACTTTTAAAAAGTTTAGCAAAAACTTTCAATAACAACACTCCACTCTAGTGATTCACCTGATGCTACAAATCTATATCAATCATTTCTTAAATAGTCGATTCCAGAAAGATGTTTTCTCTTCCTGTGGAGCCTGCAATGTCTTTTGTTCTTCAATTGCCTTATTTTCGTCTCGTTGCTGTTGAAAGTCGGTTTTTAATTGTTCAATGCTATTAAGCAGCATGCGATCTCGTTCTTTTTGAGAAGCGTCTTGGCGTTCCAATTGCTCATAAAGTGACTGGATGAGTTCACGCTG
The DNA here is from genome assembly GCF_056400705.1 of Paenisporosarcina sp. P5_A11. Lineage (NCBI taxonomy): Bacteria > Bacillati > Bacillota > Bacilli > Caryophanales > Caryophanaceae > Paenisporosarcina > Paenisporosarcina sp. P5_A11. Next base: position 12,777 of record NZ_JBFUKT010000075.1, on the reverse strand, counting down.
TTCTTCTATTAACTCCCTCATTCCGACCATTTCTTGGCGTATCATGGGTGTTATGTCGCTGTTATGACGTTCTTTTGCGTTATGTGCATCGGTCGATACTTCCGTTACATCGCTACCTCTTGACCATAAGTAAACGGCTTCTGCGCAGGATTTTAAGTTCATATCACCGTTTTGTTTGAACGTCACAAGTTTCTGAAACGCTATGACGTCTTTATCGCTGTACCACCGTTGTTTTTGGTCGTTGCGATCAAATTTATATCCGCATTCTTCTAGAAGTAGCGAGTACTTTCTCAATGTGGATTCTTTCACTTGGAGCAACGCTGAAATGTCTGAAGGGCTATAAGATGCCATGATTCACCTCTAATAACGCATATGCGTTTTCTTTTAATCATAGACAGTTATAAGGGTTAGGGGAAGAGGTTTGTTATTAATGCGTTATAACGCTGTGACAGTTGGATGTTAGTCACTATTTTATATGTATATGGGAGTTAATGAACATCCCATATTTACAGTATTTTCTGAGGGTTACTTCTTTTATTAATGTTCAATAACTCGTTCAACAATCTAAGTTCAGTAACCTATACGACACTAAGTATAGGTACACGATTACAATCTAGGCCATAAGAAAAAGCCGCCTTATAAAGGCAGCCGGTTGTTCTACTAAAGCACCCAATAGTAGAATAAGGAATTATTCAACTTCCTGAATTTTAGAAACTGGAATTTCCATTTTTGTTCCTAATACATCATCTGAATCCAAAGAAAAATCAGCAATTGCTTCAAATTCAAAAGTACCTGGCTTTAATTTAAGTTTTTCTATCCCTTCAAAATTTACTCTATGAGGCTCATTCCGAATCAGTGTTGTTGTTAATAATGGTTGATTCATAGCACCTAAATATTCAAAATCACCATCTTGTTGATAAACATTAAAGATAAAAATACTTCCACCATGATATATATCTTTTTGAGCTTCTTCTCCCATATAAGTAATGGTGGTATAAACATTAAGGTCTTTTTCACCATTTTCAACATTTATTGTTACTTTGAAATCATCCACCTGTTTAGATTCATTGTTGATTATCGGTTCACCACTAACATTTTCTTTATTGTTATTATTTGTTCCACAGCCAATTAGTCCGAAAACCAAAATTAATAATACAGATTGAACAATAAATAATCTTCTCATCGTCTCTACCCCCTTTATTTATTAGTCGCTAATAAATAAAAAAAAGTTCCAAAATATTAAATGTCCTTATTCAACAAACCTGCCTCGTGAGTTGAATAAGCAACTGGATGATCCGTTCGTAAAACCTCAGTAGGTTGACATAACATCCGAATGAGGAAGTAGTCGACTTCATTACTCAATAAGAAAAAAGCTGCCATGTTAAGGCAGCTTTTTCTATTTACAAAAACAGCAAATCTGCTATATAAAAAAGCACTGACAAAAACAAAACTTCGTAAAGTGATGTTAGAGAAAAAAACTTTTCATTTTTTTCTTTTTCAAAAAAATTTTTAATCAAAACAAAAAATATGGAAACACCTAAATAACTAAGAAAATCGTTCCACTCAAACCACAAGGCTTCCACCACTTTTCAAAAAATATTATTTAACATACCATGACTTATACGTTACTGACTTATTTTTTAAAGTAAAGAGTACTCTTCTTTGCCACTTTTTATTGTCTTTACTCACATATACTAAAACCTATTTGGTCCCCGCAGTCGGTACTGAAGTGTGTAAAATTTCTCCGAACAATGGCACTTTGTGTTCAACTTGCCAAGCTGCTAAACCCCTTGCATAATCGAAGCAAAAATCAAATTGCTATAATAATCACTATGTGAATTTGGAATGACAGTAATACAAGCCTTGATATATAGCCAATGCTTGTTACTCAATCTTTAAAAATAAGCATTTTCCATTTATAAATTAATTGACGAGGAGAATTGATTCTATGGATTTTGGATCACAAATAAAAAAGATAAGAACTAATGGTAAGTTAACTCAAGAACACTTAGCACAAAAATTAAATGTATCAAGACAAACTATTTCTAGTTGGGAAAACAATCGAAATTTACCTGATTTGCAAATGGTGGTCCAAATCGCTCAAACATTTAATCTTTCTCTTGATCAATTAATTTTGGGGGATAATACTATGACAACTAAATTGGTAAAAGACGGAAACGAAGTAAGAAAAGCAAGAATGAACTTGATGAGTATCATTTTGTTAACAATTGGAGCAATTTGCTTTTTAGCAAAGGCACTAATTGGACAACCAGAAGTAGATAGTAACGGCATGCTACAAGAACCATTTTTCCTAATTCCAATTGGGTATTTATTTTTATTGAGTGGAGTTATAGGTTTATTAATTGTTTTGACAAAAAAAATAACAAAAAAGTAGTTGTTTGATAAAAAATCCTTTAGGGCTACTTTAATTAATATATTGTTCGTCGAACTTTAAAACAAAATAAAAGAGAGTAGCTAGCTACTCTCTTTCTTCATGCGCTTCCATACTTCATGCGCCCTTCATGCGTAATATCAAAGTTTTTTGTCGTTGTACAACTAGGTTCATAAAAAACTACTGCCATGTAAAAGGCAGCCGGACATATTGCAAGTACCAATAGGACTCGAAATCGCATAGTGTACTGAAGACGACGTCTTTGTGAAAGGCGCAACAATGACAATGACGGTTTTAAAATACAATGCACAAGACACTCCCAGAAATCATCGGAATTATTGGGGGTGTCTTTTATTTGAATGCAATTGCAATGATTACTCAGAATGATTTTCAACACATGGAAATGAAAATTATTTGAATAGTTTTTTGCGTAGGTATCTGAAATATATACCTAACTATAGTGTATAGATAAAAGAAAAAAAGAAGCGAGTTGATATTTGTTGAAGGTTTTTTGGAAGACCAAGTGGTTTTCTTTTTTGATTAAAATAGGCATTCCATTAATATTGCTTACTGTTTTTTATTTTGAATCAAATCAAGCAATCAATAATATGGATTTTGGACTCCTAAGAATCCACTTCCAAGAGCTCGCGCTTTATAAAATCATTGTCATTATCTTTGTAGGAATTTTGGCCGTTACTCCAATGCTCCTTTATGATTTAGTTTTAACCAGAACTCTAAATATTGAAGTTCCAGTTAAAAAGAAATTACTTTACTCTTGGACAGCGAATACAATGTCTAACTTTATTGGATTTGGTGGGGTGGCGGGAATTGCGGTTCGCACCTTCTTTTATGGCCAACACGGATATGAAAAAAAGGTGATTATTAAGGGAATTGCATTTATTGCTCTATTTTACTTGTCTGGATTGTCTTTATTCGGGTGGCTTCCATTACTAGGATTAATTAAAACCCCAATCTTAGATCAAGTTAAATGGATTCACCTTGCCCTATTAGGGCTTGCGTTGTATTTCCCCTTTTTAATCATAAGCTTAAATAGAAAAAAAAATGTACCTGCAACCGACCTTATAAATGTTAAATATATCTTTATTTTATCCATCATTTCAATCGTAGAATGGGGTTTCACTTTTCTAACTATTTATACCATTACCATATTTCTTGGTATCTCTTTACCGATTACAAGTATGTTTGCAACTTTTATCGTTGCGGCATGTGCCGGTATTGTCAGTATGCTACCTGGTGGAATTGGATCGTTTGATTTAATGTACTTACTAGGAATGGAAGGTCTTGGTGTTTCAAGCGAAATGTCTTTATTAATCTTGCTTTTGTACAGAATTAGCTATTTTATTATTCCAGCTTTAATTGGATTCATTTCATTTACCCTTTATATCTGGGAAGAAATGAATCAAAAGTTAAATCGAATTCCCGAGATTATTTTGCAAAATATTAGCCATTGGATTTTAACGGCGTTTGTTTTTATAGCAGGAATTATTTTATTAGTATCTACTGCAGTGCCAAGTATTCTTGAAAGAGTTAAGCTCGTAAACCAACTTTTTGGTTTACCCATAATGAAACTCTCGCATCAATTAACGGTCGGTTTTGGTATCTCTCTTCTTATATTGACAAAAGGGATTCAATATCGAGTGAAATGGGCATATCATTTAACATTAATCACGTTAGTGGCTGCGGCTGCATTTTCATTATCAAAAGGATTTGATTATGAAGAAGCCATTTTTGTTTTAGTGGTTGCTCTTGTTTTACTCTTATCAAAGAAACATTTTTATCGACAAAATATTGTTCTTACTTGGCGTAAAATTCTTATCGATATCCTTTTAATAACTTTTATTTTCAGTCTTTTTATTTTCATCGGTTATGCAAATTTACCATCTTCACCTGTAAAGATTCCCAAGACGTTGCTACCGTTCTTCATGACAGAATCAACAGATTTAATCAAAAGTGCCATTAGGGGAGTGCTTCTTGCTTTCATATTAATGGCTCTTGGCTACTGGCTAAACAGAACTCGACATTTTCCTTTCGAGAATTCGACTGCTTATGAAAGCGAGATAAAAGAGCACCTTGGAAAGTACGAAGGTACAGTATTGTCACACTTGATTTTTATGCATGATAAATATATCTTTTGGAATCATAATAAAACGGTCATGTTTTCTTTTCAAAAGTATTCCGATAAGCTGATTGTATTAGGGGATTTAGTAGGAGAGAAAAAAGACATACCACGAGCGATTGAAGATTTCCATGATAGGGCTAACTTATATGGGTACACACCGGTTTATTATCAAATTACATCGAAAATGTTTCCTTATCTTCACGAAAACGGATATGACTTCTTTAAATTAGGGGAAGAAGCCTTTGTGGAGCTCCCCGCGTTTAATCTTTCTGGTAAAAAAATGAAAAATTTGCGCGCAAATAAAAATAGATTTGAAAGAGAAGGGTACAATATTCGCGTGATAAAGCCTCCTCATTCAAAAGAATTTATTGCTAGTTTAAAGCCATTGTCAGATGAATGGCTCAATGGTCGGAAAGAAAAAGGATTTTCTTTAGGCTGGTTCAATCCAGATTATTTAAAATCAGTTCCAATCGCCTTAGTCGTTGATGCAGAAGGAAAAAGCGTAGCATTTTGTAATTTAATGCCGGCTTACGATGGTGGGAAAATGATTTCAGTTGATTTAATGAGATATGGTTCTAGTGCTCCAAATGCAACCATGGATTACCTGTTTATTAAACTTTTTGAATGGTGTAAAGAAGAAGAAATTCAGAGATTCAACCTCGGAATGGCACCTTTGGCAAACGTCGGTCTTTCCAAGTATTCCTTTTTAACGGAAAAAATTGCTTACCAAATTTTCTTATACGGGCAAGCAGTTTATCATTTTAAAGGCTTAAAAAGGTTTAAAGAAAAATACGCAGACCAGTGGGAACCAAAATATTTGGCCATTCGAAAAAAAACATCCTTGCCAATTACGATGACTCAAGTTTCTTTACTCATTGCCAAGTCAGGGCCTGATCGTGAAAAAGACAATTTGAAGTTATTTCCTTCAAAAATAAATAAGCTCCATGATTAGTTAGAATCTATTTAGGAAGTTACCAGCTACGAACCAACCCATAAACATGTAACGTAAAAGACAGGTGGCCAAGATTGGCTACCTGTCTTTTGTATTTGGTTTAATATCATTCATACATTTTTGAATCATATAGTATGTCCGCCATAGTCTTCCATGAAGGGTTGAATTGGAATTGATTGATTATTTCCGAAGCAGTGCCAGTCCATATCACTAATCCAAGCCTCCATAGCTTCTAACTAATTGCTCCATTTTCTCTAATTTTCTGGTTAATTGATCAATTTGATTTTGCATTCTTATCAATTGTTTATTTTGATTTTCTTGATCTTTCTCTTCTTGTACTTCTTCTTCCAGGGCCCGAACTGCTGCAATCGTTCCTAAAGCATCGCCGAATGTATTTATTGCTGAAGCAATTACATTAAGCTCATTAGCAGTTAGCGAATTCGAACCTTTTTGACCATTGCCCATATTACTTTCATTCAATGTCTGAGCCTCCTGATTTTAAATCGATGAAACTAATGAACACCCTATTGTTTTTTAAAGCAGGTTTAACTGATCAATTTATTTGTTCTTTATGTACGCCCGTGTTATCTATAATAATAGAAAATCGTTATCTCATTCCACGCTCCATTTTCTCTAATTTTCTGGTTAATTGATCAATTTGATTTTGCATTCTATCTTCCATTTGTCTTAATTGATCCGTTTGGTCTGGCAAGGTTTTATTATTTGCATTTTCTAATATATCAAGAGCAATCCCTGCAGCTAATGTCTGTATTCCATCCCCTAACGTTGAGAGTGCAGTTCCAAATAATGCTAGTTTAGCTGCAAAAATTTCTGGTGTTTCAGTACTTTGATTGTTTTGGTTATCTTTATTCATAATCACTCCCCCTTTGTCTACATTGTGATTTCAACTCAAACTATGCAAATTATGCAGAAATCAGACTTATTGTAGAGTGGAACCAAAAGACGCGGCAGGAGTTGATAAAGAATATAACTCAAGTCATTTGGCTTTTTATTTTAGATAATTCATTTGTTAAATAAACGGATCCTAAAGCAACGCCGAATGTAACTATTGCTGAAGCAATTACATCAAGCTCAATAGCAGTTAGCGAATTCGAACCTTTTTGACCAAATCCCATATTATTTTTATTCAATGTCTTAGCCTCCTGATTATAAATCGATGAAACTAATTTTTTGTATCATCTTATTTGATGCAACAGATTACTTTATGGTGAAAAAACAAATGTAATAAAAGCGTGTAATAATAAATAACTCCAAATAAAAAGTCCTCTTAATTCGTGGGCCAACGTGTTTATAGTAAGCAGTAAGTTGAACATGGGTCTTTTTTAAAGAAAATGAATACAATAAAGGAGAATGTTAAGGAGAAGAGGGGATTTTCCTGAATGACCAAATGGAAAATATAGAAGATGACTATCCTGCTAATGCTAATTTACGACACATTGGACAGGTATTAGTTACGTTAGGAGATACTATTACAACTTTCGGTTTAACTTTAGAACAGGAACAGGCTAAGCTAGAACAACAAGAACAACAAGTGGAGAATAACCAAGAAGAACAACAAATGGACAATATGTTGAAAATACGTCGAGAAACAAAGCGACTACGAATACAAATGAAGTATATACAAGACCAGATTAATCGACTGATAAATGGCTGAAAATAGATTGTTATTCAATGTTTGAAAAAAGCAGAATAAAGAAAAAGGGAAAAGCGATAGATTCGCTTTTCCCTTTTTCTTTCCCATGTTTAATTAGCCTGCCCTGTTAGTTAAACATGAAAAGGATTCTCTACATGAGATTGATCCGCAAAACATCAATTCGATCGCTGAACCGGATTGTATCACGTATACATCCTAGGTTGACATAACACCACAATTGGGAAGTATCCATAAAAAAAGACTGCCATTTACATGGCAGCCGGTTCTTTAACTACAGCACCCGTTAGTTGAAGAACATCAATTTTATTACTACGCAAATTCAGATATCCATAGATAGATAATCCCTAAAACAATACCTAAACCTAATAAGAAAAGGAAAACCCTTCTTAAAAAAGGAGGAAAAATTTTATAAATAATCATAATGAGAAAATCAGCAATATCAGTTGGCACTCCTGAAGCAAAACCATTAACTTCTTTCTTTTTACCAAAAATAGCTAACCACATCACAAACAAACCAACTAAAAATAATACGATTGAAAATAGAACTAAACCCATCTTTTCACCTTCATTCCTGCTATCCGTAAAACCTCGATTTTACTTACTCTACTGGATTGTATCACGTACACATCCTAGGTTGACATAACACCCGGATTGGGAAGTAACAGGGGCTTTAAGTCAATAAAAAAAGCTGCCTTAAAAGGCAGCTGGTTATTCAACTAAAGCACTCGTTAGTTTAAGTAGAATCCTTCCCAATCACTTAACGAATACAGTAATCAATAAACTAATTGCAAAGAAGATATATGCTATCTGAATGGTTGTATACATTGTAAATTCAAAGGCTGAAAGTTTCCTTTGTTTTTTGGTTTTTACCAAATGCCGAAGATAGAAAGAAGAACTAATAATAAGTATTACTATGGAAATTGTACGTAGGGCTTCTGCGTAAATTATCAAGGCTTATCAACTCCTTATTTTTTCATTAACCTGCCCCGTTAGTAGAACAAGAAACTGGATGTTCACTCTGCAAATCATCGATTCGACCAAAATTTTTAGGCTTTTTGTTTTTTTGTTTTACTCAATGAATAGAAGGCTATCGCTGCTATAAATAAACCTGTATTTAACCATAAAACTATTCCATTCCACTCCCCATTTAAAAGGGTAATATTAGTAAGCGTAATGAGATGCATTACAACAATTAGAATTAATAGGCCAGTTGATATTTTCAAAATTCCACTCCCTTTTGTCAGTTTAAAATTCCAGCAATTCTCATCTCAAAACTAACACACTAATAAATCTAAAAATACCTTTATTGGATATTTTTACAACTTGAATCATCGAATTAACCTGCTGTTCATTGAACAAGAAACTGGCAGATCCGTCCGCCAACCATCGATTCAATCGCTGAACTGGCATGCATCGCGCATACATAATAGGTTGACATAACACATCGACTAGGAAGTTACCCCACACCCGCCAACCCCTACGGACTCTCACTTCTTCCTCTTTTCACGGATCTATCTTTTATTCACGAAATATACATCGTTGATTTGACGGGCTTTTGGTTGATTCGCTTTTCCCCTCTACTGAATAAATATCCAAACTGTCTGGGGCTTTAGGCAAATAAAAAAAGACCGTCTCTGACGATCTCCTGTTCTTCAACTAAAGCACCCGTTAGTTGAAGAAGAGACAATTATTTCTCAGTTAATGGTTTCCAATTTATATCCCTTGCTTCTTCAATAGTTGGTTTTCTTACATTCTTAATAAATCTTTCTTCAATTGCTCCGAAACTCAAAAAATTCTTTTGACTATCCCTTAATGAGAGTTCGTTTGCACCACCCCAATAGTCAACATCTTTTGCTTGAACATAATCATCATGCCAAAAACAAACCTTACATACGATGTCCGTCCCAGGAGGTTTCTCTTCTAAAGTCTTATAACCACAACAAGGGCAGGGATAATTTTTCATTTATCATCAACTCACTTCACCAATACTTCTTACTACTTAGAATTTCTTATTATAACCTAAAATTTCTGTATCATCGGGATTCCCTTATTCAACTAACTGCCCCGTTAGTTGAATAAGGTCTTCCAAGTATGGCCGATGATATCACAGCCCCTGCAGGTCCAATGCATCGCATTATTTACGACTGGAAGTCGCCCAAAAACACCCTATTTTTTCAGGGTGTGTAAATGGGCACTCTCTCTGATCTGGATGTTTCTAATCAAACAAAAAAGTCCTCTTATTTCGTGGAGGACTTTTCTTCTTTCAGATTTTCATATGCTCGAATTAAACTTTGCAAATCCGAACGCTTTACTGTAATCATCATTTGGTTGTTACTCATTTCAGCCAAATCTTCTTTCAATGATTCAAGATATTTCATTTTCTTCACTCCAACTTTTTCATTTTCGTTTACCGAATTCACTCTTTCATTTTCAGTTCAATTTCTTCAGCCGAGTGCCCCAGTTTTTCGAGCAATGCACGTTTCTTTTCCTGATATTCTTCAGTCACTACGGTTGCAACTGTCTCTTCTTTCGATTTATTCCTTTCGTAAAACCAATCCGGAATAACTTCTTGTCCCGTTGATCGGCTCGCTCTTTGTAATTCATTAAAACTAACTTTATCGCCTGACAAATGTAGCTGTAATGCTATTTCGAGCTTTGATTTAATAAAACCTAATGGTTTATTGACCGTTGGTTCATTATTAACGTATTTCACAAGCAAGCCCAGTTCATACTCAGCCTGTTCTTGCCACACCGTAAGTGCAGTTGTGTAAATATCAGCAAAGTAAGCTTTATCAAATTTATAGCCCTTTGCTAAGTCATTCAGTCGTTCAGCCACTTCATTTGTGGAAGGGGTTTGTAGTTCTTTCTTTGGCTTTTCAGGTAATCGAATTTCTTTTTCTTTGAAATGCTGAATGGAAAATTCGATTTTATCCACTTTACGTCCTTTTTTAATTTCCTTGAAAGTAATATGTAAGTCTGTTTTTTCGTTAATTTCGTTAATAGCAAAAGATAACACCCTATTCTTGAAATTCCCGTAAAGGCTGTATGTTTTCGTTGTTGCCCCTAATTTTTCACGCAAACTTTCGACTGGACATTCCCAACGTCCAAGATGTTGCCATTTCTTCATCAATTCGTACAAGCGAATGGAATAGGTGCTTTTCAGAGACAAAATATTACTTAACCGATAAGATGTAAAAGCATTTTTCAATTGCAAGAGGTACGGCAAAAGTTTTGGTGAAAAAGACAAAGCAATAACGCCTTCCCCTTTGATATAGTCAGCACTTGAAATCCAATTAGCCAGTATCCAACCTCCGTCGTCTTTAGGAATCTCAACACTCTTAGACATAAGTTCTTTCGCGATTTCTTTTATTTCGGTGTAATGTTCTCGACCAGAAAGCCCTAACAACTCATGAAATTCACGAATCGAAATGCGATAATCCATAAAGTCTTTGTCGGTCGGTTGAATCATACTTACCATAGTCAGTACGATTTTTTGTTCTCTTGCCGTTAATGGCTTCAAATGACGGGCTTCAATCAGATTATTAGATTGCGTAACCATATAATTTCCTTGCAAAGAACATCTCCCCATTCTTTTATTACTAGACTTATGTATTTGTAATACTAATTTCAATATAAACCACTCAAACACATTGTGTAAAGTTATTTATTACATAGTTGTAACACAGTGTAATAGTTCGAATCGAAAGTGTAATAGTTCGAATCGAAAGTGTAATAGTTAAGGAATCGAAAGTGTAATAGTTCGAATCGAAAGTGTAATAGTTCGAATCGAAAATGTAATAGTTAAACCTCTAAAATACAGTGACACCAACGGTTAAAGGGGTGTCTAAAACAGTTAAAACAAAGATCTTAAACAAAAGATTTAAAAACAACAACAAACAGAGAAGGATTGGTGGTGGTGGAAATAAAAATGATTTGAAATCTTTTCTTAAAAACAAAAAAAGCCCATTTCAGGACTTTCTGCAAAACTATCATCTTCCTATCATTCCATATAGCCCTAAAAATGATTTAAAAACCCCTACAAGCGTTTTTAATAGTTTTCATGAGAGTTTCATAGGAACAATCTTTTAAAACCCCTTAAAACCCCTTGGATGGATTATTAAGGATTTAAAACCAAGTCGTATTTTGACGTTGTCATTTAACCATAAAAAATAACCCATCCTTGAGTTGAAGCCTAAGGTGGGTTATTTTACCATATGTTTAAGCTGACACAGGTAAAGGGAACCTGCTATTGCAAGACTGATTGGTGCGACAACACCATTCAGTCTTTTTATTATACAACTTTACTTGATCCCATTATACCTTGACATGTGCGCACGAAAGAATGGCGTGTTAAACCACATCTTAATCTTCGTCGTTTTCATACCACCATTTCCTATCATTTGGATTAGTAGCATCCAAAATCATTGCTCCTTCAGCATCAATTTCGATTTGTCGTGCTTTAAATCCAGTCCTTTTATTGACTTCTGCTAACTTCATCATCGATTCTTCCAATTTCGTTTGATTACTCACTGATCATTTCTCCTATCCACCTATTTCAAAATCATCCAGTTCTTTTGTTTTAACAGGCTTCTCTATTTCTTTTTGTGGTTCCACTTCTTGTTGATCTTCTAGTTCATTTTCTTTTTTTCCTTGGAATTCTTGGTCTTCTTTATCGATCGTGTTATTTTTTGCGGCTGTTGCTTTCTGTTGGTCCATGAAAAACTCCAGATATTTTTTCGCACCTTTTCTTTCATCCGAAGGAATCGAATTATCAATGAATTTTTCATTCACTGTTTCATCTCCAAATTCAAGTCGAATAACTAACATACGGACTTTCCCAACAAAATGCTGCATTTCTTCACGGGCTATATTCAAATGCACAAAAGAATACTCTTTAATTTTTAAAATCGTTTTTTGCAGATATTTATTCACTTTTTCAAGATTCACTATCCGGCGTTTCAGTTTTTCATTTTCAGCTTTTTCTTGTTGAACCTCTGATTTTAATTCTTTTATTTCACTTGTTAATCGCTTGTTTTTATCTTCAGATATCTCGTATTTGTTCATCCATCTTCTCGCTTGATCTTCCGTCTTGACCGCTAACTCTAGATGCCTGATCGACTCAAGTTCCAAAGCTTCTGTCGCTTTTGCTTTTGTTTTCAGTTCATCAAAGTCCTCAACAGGGATTTTAACGTGTTTGCGGTCCAATATAGAGGGCGGAATGACTTTTATATCATCAACACTCTTTGCAGCGACAACAGCTCTTGTAAGTCCGTCTACGTCATGTTGAAGCAATTGACTCTCTTTTCTACGAGAGTCAATTTTAAATTCCTCTACGGTTAAATGACGAAGTTTTGACCCCTTCACACCACGGTCCAAATCATGTCCTTCATTTTGCATAAGTTCATGATATTTGTCCTGAAGAATCGACATATCAATTTTCGTTTCAATGAAATGTTTTCGGTTAATTTGCCACACATCTTTTTTCGCTCTTCCGTCATACTTGTTCACCAGTGGAACAGCAACAACGTGAAGATGCGGTGTTTTTTCGTCCATATGTATAATGGCGTGAAGAATATTTTTTTCATCAATCCCTATTTCATCCTTCACGAAATTTAATG